>NZ_FNDI01000011.1:0-184139 GCF_900100565.1 Paraburkholderia steynii
AGCGCACGCGCTCCACCCTGTCAGAGCGCCGAGCTATACGCCGCCACAACCTACACACAGTTTGCCACCTGGGCGGCACATACCATTCGCTGCCACTAACACGTGTACGGGTGTGTGAAGCGGGTGAGGCGTTCGTTCAAAGCGTTGGCAACGAACGTGGGTCACGTGATTGCCGTGTGAGGCGTAAGACCCTGTGGGGGCCCTCAGGCAAGAAGAAATGTTGGCGGTGTTAGCCGCTTTCTTTTGCCTACTTTTCTTTGCGGCGGCAAAGAAAAGTAGGTGCCGCCCCGCACAGGGGCGACGCTTGAAGCGGGCTAACAAATCGCGGATGCCAGCGCAAAAGCAAGAGCAACAAACCCAAACCGGATGCCACCGCAAACCCAAGCAAACCACCCCAGCGTCGCAGACAGAAAAAAACCAAAAAGCCCAGGGCGACGCCATCACCAAAAAAACGTCGCCCCGGGAAGGTCACACCTCACCCACGCTGCGCGTCATCCAGCGCAAGATTCAACTCAAGCACATTAACCCGCGCCTCGCCAAACAACCCAAACTGCCGCCCATGCGTATAGCGATCAACGAGAGCGGCAACATCATTGGCATTCATCTTCCGCGCAGCAGCAACCCGCTCAACTTGAAAAGCCGCCGCGGCAGGCGAAATCTCCGGATCAAGCCCACTACCCGAAGAAGTCACGAGATCAACAGGAACAGCCGTATCAGCAGGCATATGCCCAGCAGCCTTCAACGCATCGAGACGACCTTTAACCTCATCGGCGAGAGCCGGATTAATCGGCCCGAGATTCGAGCCACTCGACCCCTGCGCGTTATACGGCATCGGCGCCGTCGCCGACAAACGCCCCCAGAAGTACTGCGGCGCATCGAACTGCTGCCCGATCAACCGCGACCCGACTACCTTGCCGTCCTTCTCGATCATGCTGCCATTGGCCTGATCGTGAAAGACAGCCTGGCCGAATGCCGTCATCACGGCAGGATACGCAAGCCCAGTCACAGCCGTCAGCACGGCAAAGATCACCACCATCGGGCGAAAAAGCGATTTCATGATTCAGATTCCTTTTATCTGTCGATAGACGTGCGTCGCACAGCCATCAAACCCAACCGCACGCGGCCAGCACCATGTCGATCAGCTTGATGAACGGGAACGGCAGCAGAATCCCGCCCAACCCATAAACCAGCAAATTACGACGCAACAGCGATGCGGCGCCCAGCGGACGATACGTCACGCCCTTCAGCGCGAGCGGGATCAACGCCACGATGATCAGCGCATTGAAGATCACCGCCGACAAAATCGCCGACGACGGCGAGCTCAGATGCATCACGTCGAGCACGCGCAGCTGCGGATACGTGGTCGCGAACGCGGCCGGAATAATCGCGAAGTACTTGGCGACGTCATTGGCAATCGAGAACGTCGTCAACGAGCCGCGCGTCATCAGCATCTGCTTGCCGATCTCGACGATCTCGATCAGCTTGGTCGGATTCGAATCGAGATCGACCATGTTGCCCGCTTCCTTCGCGGCCTGCGTGCCCGTGTTCATCGCGACCGCAACGTCAGCCTGCGCGAGCGCCGGCGCATCGTTGGTGCCGTCGCCCGTCATCGCGACGAGCCGGCCTTCCGCCTGGTGCGCGCGGATCGTCGCGAGCTTCGTTTCAGGCGTGGCCTCCGCGAGGAAGTCGTCGACGCCCGCTTCCGCTGCGATGGCCGCCGCCGTCAGACGGTTGTCGCCCGTCACCATCACGGTCTTGATGCCCATCTTGCGCAACTCGGCAAAGCGCTCCTTGATGCCGCCCTTCACCACGTCCTTCAACTCGATCACGCCGAGCACGCGCGCCGGGCCTTCCGTCTTTTCCGCCACCACGAGCGGCGTGCTGCCGCGACGCGCGACTTCCGCGACCGCGTTCGACACGTCGGTCGGGAAACGGCCGCCGTGTGCTTCGACGTATTGCTTCACTGCGTCGGCAGCGCCCTTGCGGATTTCACGGCCTGCGAGATCGACGCCACTCATGCGCGTCTGCGCGCTGAACGCAAGAAACACGGGATGCAGAACGGCCATGTCGCGCTGACGAATGTTGAAGCGCTGCTTCGCGAGCACGACGATGCTGCGGCCTTCCGGCGTTTCGTCGGAGAGCGACGACAGTTGCGCGGCATCCGCGAGCGTCTCTTCGGTCACGCTAGACGCCGGAATGAACGTCGATGCCTGGCGGTTGCCGAGCGTGATCGTGCCCGTCTTGTCGAGCAGCAGCACGTCGACGTCGCCAGCCGCTTCAACGGCGCGACCCGATGTCGCGATCACGTTCGCCTGCATCATGCGGCTCATGCCCGCCACGCCGATCGCGGACAACAGACCACCGATCGTCGTCGGAATCAGACACACGAGCAGCGCGACGAGCGCGGTGATCGTCACGACGTGCCCCGCCTTCGCGGCTTCGACGGAGAACATCGAGAACGGCAACAGCGTGGCCGTGGCGAGCAGCAGCACGATAGTCAACGCGACGAGCAGAATGGTCAGCGCGATTTCGTTCGGCGTCTTCTGACGCTTCGCGCCTTCGACCATCGCGATCATGCGGTCGAGGAACGCTTCGCCAGGATTGGCCGTGACGCGCACGACGATCCAGTCCGACAGCACGCGCGTGCCGCCCGTCACCGACGAGAAGTCACCGCCCGACTCGCGGATCACAGGCGCGGATTCACCCGTGATGGCCGACTCGTCGACGGACGCGACACCTTCGATCACTTCGCCGTCGGCGGGAATCACGTCGCCCGTTTCGACCAGCACGACGTCGCCGCGGCGCAGGTCGGAAGCCGTCATGATGCGGATCGGCGACTTCGGATGCGGCTCGTTGAGCTTCTTCGCCATCACGTCTTTCTTCGCGCTGCGCAGCGAGGCCGCCTGCGCTTTCGAGCGCCCTTCAGCGAGCGCTTCGGCGAAGTTCGCGAACAGCACCGTGAACCACAGCCACAGCGACACCGCGAGAATGAAGCCCGCGGGCGCCTCGGCCTGGCCCATCAACGCGGCGATCCAGAGGATCGTCGTCAGGATGCTGCCGACGTACACGCAGAACATCACCGGGTTGCGGAACTGCGTGTGCGGCTTGAGTTTCTTGAACGAGTCCACGATCGCCGGGCGCACAAGCGCCGGATCGAACATGGACCGGGTAGCGGAATGGTCAGTCATTTCTTCCTCTAATTGCTTCGCCGTTTCTTTTCGCGTGGCGTATCAATGGCCCGCGATCATCATCAGATGTTCAACGCCGGGGCCGAGCGCGAGCGCGGGCACATACGTGAGCGCGCCGACCAGCAGCACCGTGCCGAGCAGCAGCACGACGAACAGCGGTCCGTGCGTCGGCAGCGTGCCGCCCGTCACCGCGATGCGCTTCTTCGCGGCCAGCGAGCCGGCAATCGCGAGCACGGGGACGATCGTGCCGAAGCGGCCGAACCACATCGCCACCGCCGTCAGCCAGTTGTAGAACGGTGTGCTCACCGTGAGGCCCGCGAACGCGCTGCCGTTGTTGTTCGCCGCCGAGCTGAATGCGTACAGGATTTCGGAGAAGCCATGCGCGCCCGGATTCAGGATGCCCGCCTTGCCCGCATCGGTGAGCACGGCAATCGACGTCGCGACCAGCACGAGCAGCGGCGTGAGCAGCACGACGATCGACACCATCTTCATCTCGTACGCTTCGATCTTCTTGCCGACGTATTCAGGCGTGCGGCCGATCATCAGCCCCGCGACGAACACCGCCAGCATCGCGAACACCAGCATCCCGTACAGACCCGAACCCACGCCGCCGAAGATCACTTCGCCGAGTTGCATCAGGAGCATCGGCACGAGGCCGCCGAGCGGCGTCAGCGAGTCATGCGTGTTGGCCACGGCGCCGCACGAAGCCGCCGTCGTCGCAACCGTGAAGATGCCCGACTGCGCGATGCCGAAGCGCGTTTCCTTGCCTTCCATGTTGCCGCCCGGCTGCAGCGCGGTCGCCGACTGATCGACATGCAGCGACGTGAAGAGCGGATTGCCGCCTTGCTCCGCGCTGATCTCGCCCGCGACGCACACGGCGAATGCGATCGTCATCACCGCGAGCACGGCCACGCCTTGCCGGCGGTCACCGATCACGCGGCCGAACACGAGACACAGCGCGGCGGGGATGATCAGGATCGAGAAGATCTGCACGAAGTTCGAGAACGGCGTCGGGTTCTCGTACGGATGCGCGGAGTTGCCGTTGAAGAAGCCGCCGCCGTTCGTACCGAGCATCTTGATCGCTTCCTGCGAGGCGACCGGGCCCATCGCAATGGTCTGCGTCTTGACAGGCGTATCGACCATCACCGGGTTGCCCTTCGCGTCCTTCACCGGGTTGCCCTGGGCATCCGTCTTCGGCGCGGAGTACGTGGTGGTCTGCAGCGTCGGCACGTCCTCGTACGACTTGAAGTTCTGGATCACGCCTTGGCTCATGAAGACAGCCGCGACGATCATCGACATCGGCAGCAGCACGTAGAGCGTCACGCGCGTGATGTCGACCCAGAAGTTGCCAATGGTCTTCGCGGTGTGGCGCGCGAAGCCGCGCACCAGCGCAATCACGACGACGATGCCCGTCGCCGCCGACAGGAAGTTCTGCACTGTCATGCCCAGCATCTGCGTCAGATAGCTGACTGCCTGTTCGCCGGAGTAGTCCTGCCAGTTCGTGTTGGTGACGAAGCTGATGGCCGTGTTGAATGCGCCGTCGACGGTCATCGCGCTGAACTGCTGCGGATTGCCGGGCAACAGGCCTTGCACGCGCAGCAGCACGTAAAGGAACGCGACGCCGAGCAGGTTGAACGCGAGCGTGGCGATGGCGTAGTGCTTCCAGCTCATTTCCTGTTCAGGATCGACGCCTGCGAGGCGGTACAGCAGACGTTCGATTGGCCCGCCCAGCTTGACGACGCGCGACGTGCCGTCCATCACGCGCGTCAGATAGCGCGAGACGGGCACGGCGGCAGCGAGCAGCACGACGATGAAGAGCGCCGGCTGCAAGACATTGTTGAGGTTCATTCAATGTCCTCCGCGCGCAGCAGCGCATAGACGAGATAAGCGAACAGCAGCGCGGTTGCCGCGCCCGATAGCCAGAGGATCCAGTTCACGAGCGCGCTCCCTGACCACGGCCGTAACGCGTCAACTTCTCGCATCCGGCGATCAACCCAAAGGTCAGCGCAGCAAAAAGCGCGATGCCCCCGACGTACAGCACATCCATTTCATGTTCTCCATTTGTTGGACGATGGATGGTCGCAACGTTATGCCCATTGACGTAAAGGGCAGGTCAAAGATGGGTGGGGGAGTGTAAAAAAGGTGTAAACGGAAAAGGCCGCTTCACGTCGCGCGTGAAGCGGCCCTTGTTGTTGCGGTGAGGCTTGTTACGGCACCAGAACCGTCGACCCCGTCGTCCTGCGCGCCTCCAGATCCGCATGCGCCTTACCTACGTCGGCAAGCGCATAGCGCTGATTGATGCTCGTCTTCACCTTGCCCGACGCGATCACGTCGAATAGATCGGCCGTCATCGCGTCGAAGTCGCTGCGCTTGCCCATATACGTAAACAGCGTCGGCCGCGTAAAGAACAACGATCCGCGCCCGGCGAATTCCGATGAATCGATGGGCGGCAGCGGGCCCGATGCATTGCCGAAGCTCACGAACATGCCGAGCGGCGCCAGGCAGTCGAGCGACGCCGTAAACGTATCCTTGCCGATCGAGTCGTACACGACGGGCACACCGGCGCCGTTCGTGATCTCGCGCACGCGCTTCGTGAAGTTCTCGCGCGTGTACACAATGGGATGGTCGCAGCCGTGCGCCTTCGCGATCTCCGCCTTCTCGTCGGAACTGACCGTGCCGATCACCGTCGCGCCCAGCGCCTTCGCCCACTGGCACACGAGCAGCCCGACACCGCCCGCCGCCGCCTGGATCAGGATCGTGTCGCCCTGCTTCACGGGATACGTGCGACGCAACAGATATTGCGCGGTCAGCCCTTGCAGCATCACGGAAGCGGCTTGTTCGTAGTCGATCGCATCGGGCAGTTTCACGACCTGCGCAGTGGGCAGCACACGCTCTTGCGCGTACGCGCCCGGCGGCCGCGCGACGTACGCGACGCGGTCGCCCGCCTTCAGGTCCGTCACGCCGGCGCCGACGGCGGTCACCTCGCCCGCCGCCTCCATCCCGAGACCGCCCGGCAACGGCAGCGGATACAGCCCCGTGCGGAAATACACGTCGATATAGTTCAGGCCGACGGCATGCTGTTTGATACGGATTTCGCCGTTGCCCGGCTCGCCCACTTCGACGTCGACCCACTTCATCACTTCCGGGCCGCCTGTCTTGTCGAATCGAATTGCCTTGGTCATGTCATCTCCGGATTTATTCGTTGCCTGGTTCGTGTTGATGGCGCGGTTAAAAGCGTCCGACGCCGTCAGACCTGATGGTTCAGACGCAGCGTCAGCACGTCGAGGATCATCCGCGCCGTCGAGATGTTGGTCGCGCACGGCACGTTGTGGACATCGCACGCGCGGACCAGCGCGTTGATGTCCGGCTCGTGCGGCTGCGGCGTCATCGGGTCGCGCAGGAAAATCACCATATCGACATTGCCTTCGGCCAGTTGCGCGCCGATCTGCAGGTCACCGCCGTGCGGACCGGACAGCATCCGCTCGACTTTCAGGCCATGCGCGTCGGTGATGCGCGAGCCCGTCGTGCCCGTCGCGATCAGATCGCAGCGCGACAGCGTGTCGACGTACTCGCCCGCCAGCCTGACGATGTCATCCTTCTTATGATCGTGCGCGATCAGCGCGACGCGTGTTGTCATGTCGTTGCTCCTCTTGTGTTGTCGTTATGGTGTTTGCGATGTGCCGCAAAGGGCCTTGCATCAATAGGTGCCGGGATACGAGCCGCCGTCGATCAGCCAGTTCTGCCCGGTGATATAGCCCGCATGCACGCTGCACAGGAACGCACAGGCGCGGCCGAACTCGTCGGGTGCGCCGAAGCGGCGCGCGGGAATCGTCGCCATGCGCTGCTTGCGCGCATCGTCGACGGAAATGTTTTGCGATTTCGCCGATGCCTCGAACGTCACGGCGATGCGGTCCGTGTCGAACAGGCCAGGCAGCAGGTTGTTGATCGTCACGCCGTCCGGCGCCACCTTGCGCGCGACGCCCGCGACGAAGCCCGTCAGCCCCGAGCGCGCGCCGTTCGACAGGCCGAGCACGTCGATAGGCGCCTTCACCGACGAACTCGTGATATTCACTACGCGCCCGAAGCCACGCGAGATCATGCCGTCGATGGTTGCGCGGATCAGTTCGATCGGCGTGAGCATGTTCGCTTCGAGGGCCCGAATCCAGTCGTCATGCGTGAAGTTGCGGAAGTCGCCCGGCGGCGGGCCGCCCGCATTGTTGACGAGAATATCCGGCTGCGGACACGCGGCGAGCGCCGCGGCGCGGCCTTCGGGCGAGGTGATGTCGCAGGCCACCGCTTTCACGTCGACGCCCGTCTTCGAGCGGATCGCGGCCGCCGTGGCTTCGAGCGTTTCCGCCGTGCGCGCGACGATCGTCACGTTCACGCCTTCCGCCGCCAGCGCCTCGGCGCAGCCGCGCCCCAGTCCCTTGCTTGCCGCGCACACCAGCGCGGTCTTTCCAGCGATGCCCAGATCCATGTGAATTTTCCTGTTGTCGTGCGCGCAACGAGCGGGACGTGCCTGCGCATTGCGCCCGGGGTGGTCGGTCAACTGTCCCCCGATTCTAGAAGAATCGACGCGGCGCTGCCGGACGTCGCTGATATACCTTTCATCAGCATCCGTCTCTTTGCGCCGCCCTTCCGGTAAACTTGCAGCCATGGCGCAGCCGCGCGCCGCCGCCCCGTTGCGGGGTGCGTGCGCCGCGCCAACTCATCGTCAGCCCAGCCTAACTTCGCCGCGAGGCGCTCCGTCATGACTCAGGACAGCCGTTTTCCCAATCTTTTCATCCTCGATCACCCGCTGATCCAGCACAAGCTGTCGCACATGCGCGACCGCGACACGTCCACGCGGACGTTCCGCGAACTGCTACGCGAGATCACGCTGCTGATGGGCTATGAAATCACCCGCAACCTGCCGATGACGACTCGTCGCGTAAGCACGCCGCTCGTCGATATCGACGCGCCTGTGATTGCTGGCAAGAAGCTTGCGATCGTGCCCGTCCTGCGCGCGGGTGTTGGTATGTCGGACGGGCTGCTGGAGCTGATTCCGTCGGCGCGGGTCGGGCATATTGGGGTGTATCGCGATGACGATCATCGGCCGGTCGAGTATCTGGTGCGGTTGCCTGATCTCGAGGATCGTATTTTTATTCTTTGCGATCCGATGGTCGCGACGGGGTATTCGGCCGTGCATGCTATCGACGTGCTGAAGCGGCGCGGTGTCGCGGGTGAGAATATCTCGTTCCTCGCGCTTGTGGCTGCGCCTGAAGGCGTGCAGGTGTTTCAGGATGCTCACCCTGACGTGAAGCTGTACGTTGCTTCGCTCGATTTGCATCTGAATGAGCATGCTTACATTATTCCTGGGCTTGGGGATGCTGGGGATCGGTTGTTCGGGACGAAGAACTAGTCTTTTTTTGCCCTTCGGGCCGTTCGCGGGTTTGCGGTGGTGTTCGCGGTTTGCCTTTGTGGCGTGGCCGGTTTGGTTTGCTTGTGCTCGTGGTGGCATCCGCGTTTCGTTATCTGGCTTCATGCGTCGCCCCTGTGCATTTGCCTTTCGCTGGCATCCGCGATTCGTTAGCGTGCTTCAAGCGTCGCCCCTGTGCGGGGCGGCACCTACTTTTCTTTGCCGCCGCAAAGAAAAGTAGGCAAAAGAAAGCGGCTAACACCGCCAGTTCTTGTGTTTGCCTGAGGGACCCCAAAGGTTCCTACGCTTCACACGGCAATCACGTCATTCATGCTCGTTGCCAGCGCTCTTGCGGTACGCCTAACCCGCTTCACGCAACCGCAATCCAGCATGCCGCGCCAGATAGTCCACGGCCGCCCAGGTGGCAAACTGTGTGTCGGCCGTAGCACCTCAGCCGCCTCACTTCGGACCGATTGCGCACGTGTCCCACCATGTAAGAGCGCTAACTTATACGACGCGACAACCTACACACAGTTTGCCACCTGGGCGGCAAATACCATTCGCTGCCGCTTGCCCGAGTACGGGTATTCGAAGCGGGTGAGGCGTTCATTCGAAGCGTTGGCAACGAGCACCAGCCAAGGCACTGCCGTGTGAAGTGTGGGGACGTTGGGGGCCCGTGGATAAGAACACGGGCTGGCGGTGTGAGCCGCTTTCTTTTGCCTACTTTTCTTTGCGGCGGCAAAGAAAAGTAGGTGCCGCCCCGCACAGGGGCGACGCGTGAAGCACGCTAACGAATCGCGGATGCCAGCGCCAGCGCAAGAGCAACAAAACCAAACCGGATGCCACCGCAAACCCAAGCAAACCACCCCAGCGTCGCAGACAAGACCAAAAACCGAATACCAAAACCAAACCCAAACCCCATGGCCCCTGCGGCCACCCCCTCCCATGATAAAATCTCGGTCTGCCCACCGAACGGGCGGCACACCCACCACCGGCATTGCGATGGCCGATTCCGTCGATGTTAAGACGTTTGCGCGGCGTCCTTCCCGACACACCACCGCCGAACAGGCCCGCAAGCCACAGCATTCCAGGGTGCGACCAGACTGACATCGGGGCGCGAGCGCACATCCGCCACGCCCGACAAACGCAACGACAATTGCACAATGCGTGCGCCCCGCTGGCGCGCGCGACGGAGAAAGGTATGGCGGGTCATTCGAAATGGGCCAACATCAAGCATAAGAAAGCAGCAGCCGATGCCAAGAAGGGCAAGGTCTGGACGCGGCTCATCAAGGAAATCCAGGTCGCGGCCCGCATGGGCGGCGGCGACATCGACTCGAACCCGCGCCTGCGGCTCGCCGTCGACAAGGCGTACGACGCCAACATGCCGAAGGACAACATCAACCGCGCGATCCAGCGCGGCGTCGGCGGCGTCGATGGCGCGAACTATGAAGAAATCCGCTACGAAGGCTACGGCATCGGCGGCGCAGCCATCATCGTCGACACGATGACGGACAACCGCACCCGCACCGTCGCGGAAGTGCGCCACGCGTTCTCGAAGTTCGGCGGCAACATGGGCACGGACGGCTCGGTGTCGTTCATGTTCGATCACGTTGGCCAGTTCCTGTTCGCGCCCGGCACGCCGGAAGACAAGCTGATGGAAGCTGCCCTCGAAGCAGGCGCCGACGACGTCGTCACGAACGAAGACGGCAGCATCGAAGTGGTCTGCCCGCCGAACGACTTCCCGAAGGTCAAGTCCGCGCTCGAAGCAGCCGGCTTCAAGGCGGAAGTCGCGGAAGTGACGATGAAGGCGCAAACGGAAGTCGAATTCGCCGGCGACGACGCCGTCAAGATGCAAAAGCTGCTCGACGCGCTGGAAAATCTGGACGACGTGCAAGAGGTCTACACGAACGCGGCCATCGCCGACGAGTGAGGCGGCAAGTGAGCGCGCCGCCCCGATCAGGGTTCCCGTCCCGGTTCCCTTCAATGACGGGGCAGTGGCTGCGCTTCTTGCTGCGCTCGCCGCGCGAGCGTTCGTGCATTGACACGGGCGCGTCGTTCGCCGCGTATTTCTCTGCGTTTACCGCCACATGGCCCGGCTTTGTGGCCTGTCTCACAGGCAACGCGTTCGCGTTGTGCGAAGGTAGATATCCACGGCTCGCGCCGCTGCGCGGGCCGTTCACGGTTTTTAGCATTCGGGGAATCACATGAAGTTACTCGTCGTCGGTTCCGGCGGTCGCGAGCATGCGCTCGCATGGAAGCTCGCACAGTCGCCACGCGTGCAGCTCGTCTATGTCGCGCCTGGCAACGGCGGCACCGCGCAGGACGACCGGCTGCTCAACATCGGCATCACCGATCCGAACGCGCTCGCCGACTTCGTCGAGAAAGAGCAGATCGCGTTCACGCTGGTGGGCCCGGAGCAGCCGCTCGCGGCGGGCATCGTCAACATCTTCCGCGCGCGCGGCCTGAAAATCTTCGGCCCGACGAAGGAAGCGGCGCAGCTCGAAAGCTCGAAGGACTTCGCGAAGGCGTTCATGAAACGTCACGCAATCCCGACAGCGGAATACGAGACCTTCTCGGACGTGGCTGCCGCGCACGCCTACATCGACGCCAAGGGCGCGCCCATCGTCATCAAGGCCGACGGCCTCGCGGCCGGCAAGGGCGTGGTCGTCGCGCAGACGCTCGAAGAAGCGCACCACGCCGTCGACATGATGCTGTCGGACAACAAGCTCGGCGATGCGGGCGCGCGTGTCGTGATCGAAGAATTCCTTGCCGGCGAGGAAGCGAGCTTCATCGTGATGGTGGACGGCATCAACGTGCTGGCGCTGGCGTCGAGCCAGGACCACAAACGCCTGCTGGACGGCGATCAGGGCCCGAACACGGGCGGCATGGGCGCCTACTCGCCCGCGCCCATCGTCACGCCGCAGTTGCACGCGCGCGTGATGCGCGAAATCATCCTGCCGACCGTGCGCGGTATGGAAAAGGAAGGCATCCGCTTCACCGGCTTCCTGTACGCCGGTCTGATGATCGACGCGCAAGGCAACCCGAAAACGCTCGAATTCAACTGCCGGATGGGCGACCCGGAAACGCAGCCGATCATGGCGCGCCTGAAGGGCGACTTCTCGAAGGTCGTCGAGCAGGCGATCGCGGGCACGCTGGATACGGTGGAACTGGAATGGGACCGCCGCACGGCGCTGGGCGTGGTGCTGGCCGCGCACAACTATCCGGAAGCGCCGCGCAAGGGCGACTTCATCAGCGGCATTCCCGTCGAGACGGCGGACGCGGTGACGTTCCATGCCGGCACGGCACTGACGGACGGCAAGCTGACGACGACGGGTGGACGCGTGCTGTGCGTCGTCGGGCTGGCCGACTCGGTGCGCAGCGCGCAGTCGGTCGCGTATGAGGCGATCAACCATATTTCGTTCGACGGCATGCAGTATCGCCGCGACATCGGTTATCGCGCGGCCAACCGCAAGCACGGCCAGAGCTGACGCTCTCCATGCAACAGCACTTTCCGGCGCGGCGTTCGGGCACTTACCCCGGACACGCAGCACGGCCCTCTGGGGCCAGTCGACCGCGCCGGCGCTACACTTGGGTTTGCAGGTAGAGGTTTGCGACTGCGGGCAGCGAAGCGCGCCCGGCCGCTGGCGGGCGACGGCAACCGTCAAGACGGAAACCGCCAACCTCCCCGCTGCGATCACATCGCGCCCAACCTGTCCCATCGAGACCCGACCGCGCCAGCGTTCTGAACCTGCCGCGCCCCACACACCATGACTGATTCGATTCACGACGCCCACGATACCCAGACGGTCCGCAGCTGGATGCAAGGCCTGCAGACGCGGATCGCCGACGCGCTCGGCGCATTCGACGGCACGCCGCTCGCCACCGACAGCTGGCAGCGCGCGCCCGGCGAAAAGCTGCGCGGCGGCGGCTGCACGCGCATTCTGGAAGACGGCCAGTTCTTCGAGCGCGCGGGCATCGGCTTCTCGGATGTGCAAGGCGACGCGCTGCCCGGCTCGGCGAGTGCGCTGCGCCCGCAACTGGCGGGGCGCGGATTCGAGGCGATGGGCGTGTCGTTGGTGCTGCACCCGCGCAATCCGTACTGCCCGACCGTCCACATGAACGTGCGGCTGCTCGTCGCGACAAAAGCAGGCGAAGCGCCCGTGTTCTGGTTCGGCGGCGGCATGGATCTGACGCCCTACTACGGCTTTGAAGAGGACGCGCAGCATTTTCACCGCGTCTGCCGCGACGCGCTGCAACCGTATGGCGACGATCTGTACCCGCGCTTCAAGCGCTGGTGCGACGACTATTTTTTCCTGAAGCACCGCAACGAGCCGCGCGGCATCGGCGGGATTTTCTTCGACGACTACGCGGAGCCCGGCTTCGAGCAGTCGTTCGCGATGGTCAAGAGCGTCGGCGACGCGTTTCTGGACGCCTATCTGCCTATCATCGAAAAACGCCGCGACATGCCGTACGGCGACGCCCAGCGCGACTTCCAGGCCTACCGGCGCGGCCGGTACGTCGAGTTCAACCTCGTCTTCGACCGTGGCACACTGTTCGGGCTGCAAAGCGGCGGCCGCACGGAATCGATCCTGATGTCGATGCCGCCTGTCGTAAACTGGCGCTACAACTGGCAGCCCGAGCCGGGCACGCCGGAAGCGCGCCTGACCAGCGACTTTCTCGTGCCGCGCGAGTGGGTCTGACGCGCCCCGTCGCGCGCTACCCGCTTCTACTGAAAGGCAAAGGAACCGCAACTGAATCCGACCGCTCAATCCGTCGCACCTCAACGGGCATTGCGCCGACGCATCGGCATACTCGGCGGCACGTTCGACCCGATCCACGACGGCCATCTCGCGCTCGCGCGACGTTTCGCCGATGCGCTCGATCTGACCGAACTCGTGCTGATGCCGGCTGGCCAGCCGTGGCAGAAGGCGGACGTATCGGCGGCCGAAGACCGGCTCGCGATGACGCGCGCGGCCGCCGCCTCGCTGACCCTGCCGGGTGTGACCGTCAGCGTTGCCACGGATGAAATCGAGCACGATGGCCCTACTTATACGGTCGAAACGCTGCGGCGCTGGCGCGAGCGCGAAGGCGCGGACGCGTCGATCTCGCTTCTGATCGGCGCCGACCAGCTCGTGCGGCTCGACACGTGGCGCGACTGGCAGCGCCTGTTCGACTATGCGCATATCGCCGCCGCGACACGCCCGGGCTTCGACGTAACGGCCGTGCCGGCCCCCGTCGCGGCAGCCATCACGCAGCGCGCGGCGCAAGCCGGCACGCTGCAGGCAACACCCGCCGGGCATTTGCTGATCGACACGTCGCTTGCGTTCGACGTGTCGGCCACCGACATCCGCGCGCATCTGCGCGCGTGGTTCGAAAACGATGCGGACGCCTCTGCAAGCGGCGCTGCCGCCCACGGCCAGTCCGCACCAAATCATGTCCCCACTGCTGTGTGGGACTATATTGTTCAACATCACCTGTACCAACATCGGTAACCATGGATATACGCAAGCTGCAACGCGCGATCGTCGACGCACTCGAAGACGTGAAAGCGCAAGACATCAGGGTGTTCAACACCAGCCACCTCACCGAACTGTTCGATCGCGTCATCGTCGCGAGCGGCACGTCGAACCGCCAGACCAAGGCGCTCGCGTCCAGCGTGCGCGAAAAGGTCAAGGAAGCGGGCGGCGACATCATCAGCACCGAGGGCGAAGACATCGGCGAATGGGTGCTGGTTGACTGCGGCGACGCCGTCGTACACATCCTTCAGCCGGCCCTGCGCCAGTACTACAACCTCGAAGAGATCTGGGGCGACAAGCCGGTGCGCGTAAAGCTGTCGACGCCGAACCCGTTCGGCGGCGCCCGTCCGTCCGAGCCGCTCGACGACGAGGACGAAGACGAGGAAGCACCCGTCGCGCGTCCGGCACGCAAGGCACCTGCCCGCCGCCGCTCGTGAGCGTGCCGCTGTCCACGACCAGGTTTGCGCCTGCCGCTACGGGCGGCGCTGACCGGGCGCGAGGCTGACGATGAAACTGCATATCGTCGCGGTTGGCCACAAGATGCCGGACTGGATCGCCACGGGCTTCGACGAGTACGCGAAGCGCATGCCGCCCGAGCTGCGCATCGAGCTGCGCGAGCTCAAGCCCGAGCAGCGTTCGTCGGGCCGCTCCGCCGAAAGCGTGATGGCCGCCGAGCGCCAGAAGATCGAAGCCGCGTTGCCGAAGAACGCGCGCATCGTCGCGCTTGATGAACGCGGCAAGGACTGGACCACGATGCAGCTCGCCAACGCCCTGCCCTCGTGGCAACAGGACGGGCGCGACGTCGCGTTTCTGATTGGCGGTGCGGACGGGCTCGACCCCGAACTGAAGGCGCGCGCGGACATGCTGCTGCGCCTGTCGAGCCTCACCCTGCCGCACGCGATGGTCCGTGTGCTGCTTGCCGAGCAACTGTATCGCGCGTGGACCATCACGCAGAATCATCCGTACCATCGGGCCTGAACTCCGGGTCTGAACACGCCTTCATCTTCCGGCTGTCTCGCACGGTGTACAACCTGGCCGAATGGCCAGGTTGTACCGTCTGCGCCATCTGTTACGCTCAACGCTTTCGTGGGCTTGCGCCTTTGCCGAGCCGCGTTTCCCGTTTCTTTGAAGCCGATCCATGTCTAATCAGTCCGCTGTCTTTCCGTTCGTCTATCTCGCGTCGCAAAGCCCGCGCCGCCAGGAGTTGCTCACGCAACTGGGCGTGCGCTTCGAGCTGCTGCTGCCGCGCCCCGATGAAGACGCGGAAGCGCTCGAAGCCGAGTTGCCCGGCGAGCGCGCGCACGACTACGTGATGCGTGTGTGCATCGCGAAGGCGCGTGCGGCGCGCGCGCGGCTCGTCGCGGGCGGCCACGCGAACGCGCCCATTCTGGTTGCCGACACAACCGTCACGATCGACGATGCGATTCTCGGCAAGCCGATCGATGCCGACGACGCCGTCACCATGCTCACGCGCCTTGCGGGCCGCGATCATGAAGTGCTGACGTCCGTGGCTGTCGTCGATGTACAGGGCGAACTGCTCGCGCCCGCGCTATCGGTATCGCGAGTGCGCTTTGCTGCAGTGCAAAGCGATGCGCTGCGCCGCTACGCAGCAAGCGGCGAGCCGCTCGGCAAGGCGGGCGCGTATGGGATTCAAGGCCGCGCGGCGGAGTTTATCGAGCATATCGACGGGTCCTATTCAGGTATCATGGGTTTGCCATTGTTTGAAACCGCTGCCCTTCTACGTGCGGCGCGCATCGACTTCTAAAACAACACCATGAACGAAGAAATCCTGATTAACGTTACGCCACAGGAGACGCGCGTAGCGTTGGTCCAGCAGGGCGCAGTGCAGGAGCTTCACGTCGAGCGCACGCTGTCACGCGGGCGCGTCGGCAATGTCTATCTCGGCAAGGTGGTGCGTGTGCTGCCGGGCATGCAGTCCGCGTTTATCGATATCGGTCTGGAGCGCGCTGCGTTTCTGCACGTCGCCGATATCTGGCATCCGCGGCTCGCGGGCGAACCGCAGCAGCAGGTGCCGCATCAACCCATCGAGAAGATCGTCTTCGAAGGGCAATCGCTGATGGTCCAGGTCGTCAAGGACCCGATCGGCACGAAAGGCGCACGGCTGTCCACGCAGGTGAGCATCGCCGGGCGCACGCTCGTCTATCTGCCGCAGGAACCGCATATCGGCATTTCGCAAAAGATCGAAAGCGAAGCCGAGCGCGAGGCTGTGCGTGCGCGGCTGACGTCGGTGCTGCCCGTCGACGAGAAAGGCGGCTACATCGTGCGCACCATCGCAGAAGACGCGACGAGCGAAGAACTGGCCGGTGACGTTGCGTATCTGCGCAAGACATGGGCGACCATACTTTCGCAGGGGCAGCGCATGCCGCCCACGAGCCTGCTTTATCAGGACTTGAATCTCGCACAGCGCGTGCTGCGCGACTTCGTCAATGACGAGACCACGCGCATTCAGGTGGATTCGCGTGAGACGTATCAGATGCTCGCGGAGTTCGCGGCCGAGTTCACGCCCGCTGTGTCGTCGAAGCTGCATCACTACACGGGTGAGCGTCCCCTCTTCGATCTGTACAACATCGAGACGGAAATCCAGCGCGCGCTGTCAAGGCGTGTCGATCTGAAGTCGGGCGGCTATCTGGTGATCGACCAGACGGAAGCGATGACGACCATCGACGTGAACACGGGCGGCTACGTCGGCGCACGCAATTTCGACGACACGATCTTCAAGACCAATCTCGAAGCGGCACATACGATCGCGCGTCAGTTGCGGCTGCGCAATCTGGGCGGCGTGATCATCATCGACTTCATCGATATGGAGAATGTCGAGCATCGCGATCAGGTGCTCAACGAACTGAAGAAGGCGCTGTCGCGTGACCGTACCCGCGTGACGGTGAACGGGTTCTCGCAACTCGGGTTGGTCGAGATGACGAGAAAGCGCACGCGTGAGTCGCTTGCGCATGTGTTGTGCGAGCCGTGCCCTATTTGCCAGGGCAAGGGGCAGGTGAAGACGGCGCGTACCGTCTGTTATGACGTGCTGCGGGAAATTCTGCGTGAGTCGCGTCAGTTCAATCCGCGCGAGTTTCGCGTGGTCGCGTCGCAGCAGGTGATCGATCTGTTTCTCGAAGAAGAATCGCAACATCTGGCCATGTTGATGGATTTCATCGGCAAGCCGGTTTCGTTGCAAGTTGAGTCGAATCTGAGTCAGGAGCAGTACGATATTGTGCTGATGTAAGCAGCGTTATCGGTATTCGTCAATGTCGATGGCAATCCCCTGGTCCTCGGCCATCGTCTGGATATCGCACGGAATGACGGGCACGCGGTTACCGCTTTCGTTCACCCAATAGCAGAAGAACCGCATTCTTGCGCCGGCCTGTTCGACAAGTGCCCGGAGGTCGGCGCGCGGAAGACCGAGGCGTTTCTGCAGAAACTGCAAGTGCGGACCGAGTTGATCGTTCCGGACAGCCAACCTGCTTTCCAATCCCCAAACACCCGTACGCCGCTGCGCCGTTCCTGTTCCGCCAGCACCCCTGATCGGCGCGCCCTTCGTCACGGCGATATCTGGCTGAACACCGAAATACCCCGTCCAGAACCCGGGCGCTACGTTGTCGCCCGAGATTGTAAAGCTGACATAGGCTAGTTCGACTTCAGCATTCATAAGTCTCCCGTTCAGTTTTGATAGTCGTGGAAATTGTCGATGTATTCGCCATTGAAATAGACGTCGCCATTGTCGTGCCACTCGAGGTCGTCGTTCGGCCCGACTCCATTCTGAGCCTTGAAGCGGTGGACCATCTCACGGAACTGCTGACTGCTGTAACCAAGCATTTTCGCTGCATAGCCCGGTTTAAGTGTGCTGGCTGCAAGCTCTTCAACGTCACCGCCCGTCTCGTCGGGGACGTATTCGAAAGGCTGCGTAGTGCCCAATGTCGTGAAAGAGCCGCCTCCGACGTCATCTGCACCGGCCACATCGTCCGCTCCAAAGTCAGACAGATCCGGCAATCCGTATCGGCTGATCCATCCTGCTTGAGCAAACAACGGCAAGGTCCCGAGCGGATCTTTGAGCACCATCGCGTGCATGAACTCCTGGTTCATGCCGTCCATCATCGCCTTGATTTCGGGCCAGGTTAGCGCACTCGCATTCATCCGTTCGAGTTGTGCCCGATAGCGATCCGCAAGCGGGACGTCAAGTTCGGCTTCGTAGTCGACGCAACCCCAGAATGACGATGCAACTGATTTGACTGACGCCGTGCTGCTATTTCCGTCGAGCGAAGTATTTTCCGGGATCACCACGATGGCGCTGACATGGCTTCGGACCATGCGCTGCAGCATTTGCACGACTTCAAGATCTGAGCCGGATCTGGCCAACCGATCATGCCAGTGAAAATTGTTGCCAAGAAACCGGCGCACGCGCCGGACAAGCGCAGCGTCCTTCGCCCAGACGTCAGCGTAGGCAGCGAGCGTGAACTTCCGGCCGGCATCAATAGCGGTTCGTTTCGCCGCCTCGTCTCCGACCGTAGCGCGCATGTAATCGTCGCGCTTGTACAGCACATAGCGATGCCATGAATCCGCTTTCAGTTCCGTTCCCATACCCGACCGTGCGAGTGGATGTGCCGAATTAGTAGCACGGAGCCACGATCCATTTGCAAAAGTTCGTGAAGCAACTGCCGCACATCGAACTCGCAAACAGACAGAGCAAGCCCCACATGGCACACCGTTTGCTGTCAGAGGATCACACCGCACGCGGGAGGCGACATGCGCTCCGAACAATACGAATACAACGACGATCAGACAGCTCTACCTACCCCTTGCTACGACGGGCTTTACCGCCCGGCGTCTAACGAGAAAAGCGCGTTACCGAAGCGCTCAGCGGCGGGCCCACTGACCTTCAGCATCGCATGGCTTTTCGGCCTCGAAGCGCTGCTTTCCGACGACGAAAACTGACTCACCAATGCAACCCGCATCGGAAGGCAATACGAAATTTCAATGACTTCCGTGTAGGGGTTACAGAGATTGATCGGGCGCGGCGTGCCGAAGGTGTATGGGGCCTGACGAAACCGCCGCCCGCCCTGTTCCGGCAAATCAACTAGACTTTCGATATGCAGTTGCAATAGACGGAGGCAGCCATGGCTGAATCAATGGTTGGCATCGTGGTCGGCATCGTCGTGCTGGCGGTCATCGCGACGCTGCTGTCGCATCAGTTGCGGCGCGAGCATCACGTGCATCACATCCGCGACGGAACGTCGGGCCGCTACGACGGGCATCGCTGGTGGGAACGCCTGCGCCACCGGCACTGAACCCCTTTCCCCGCCACATTAAATAGCGCCGCGCACCGCGGCGCACGACACACGGCAAGCGTGGACGTCGCCCATCATCGTCAGGCCGCCGACGCCCCGCCGCCCGCACGGAGGCAATCATGCCCGACGAGGCCGCAACCCTGAATTGGCAAAAAGTCGACTATGAAGGCTTCGAGATTCACGTCGCGCCGTCACTGAAAGACGGCAGCGAACGCTACACGTATATCGGCTACGTGTGCCATCCCGGCGCAGACCCGAAATCGCCCGGCCACACGGTGACGTTTCACGCGGACGGCGAGGAGTCGTTCAAGACACTCGACGACGCGACCTATGAAGCCGTACACGTGGGCAAGAGCATCGTCGAAGGTACGCATCCGGATCTGTCGGTGTTGTCGCTGGTGACGAGCGGCGTCTGATCCAGGTCGAACTCGTCTTACCGTCCTGGAGGCGCTCTTACGCCTGCGCCGGTGTGCCTTTACGACAGCTCAAGAAAATGCCGATGAGGAAGATAAACAGATTGCCTTCGGTAAAGTTGAGCAACAGCGAGTTCGCAAAGCAGCCGATCGTAAAAGCGAACAGATAAGCGAACACGATCGTGCGCGCGGGCTCGCTCAATTCGGTCGCGGTCCGACCGATCTGCACGAGCAGGAACACGAATAGCGCAATGCCGACCGCGCCCAGCTGAATACCCATCAGCAGAAATTCGTTGTGCGGATTGCCCGCCGTGGCCGCGGCGGCGCCCGTGTTGTTGCGCGCGTACGCGTCGAACTCGTCCTGCACAGTGCCCACGCCGTGGCCGATGATCGGCCGCTCGGCCAACAATTCGAGGCTGCGCCGGTAGAACACAATACGCACGCCCATCGACGTGTTCTTGTTCGACGTTTCGTATGCGCTGATTTCGTCGTTCGTTTCCGCGAGCCGCGAACCATGCGAATGCAGCGCCGCGTACACGAGACCGCCCGCAATGGCCACCAGCACCACGCCGCTCCCCCACCGCACCCACGGCTTCACGCCGCGCAGCGACGTAAAGTACGTCACGACGTAAATCAAGATGAAGAGAATCGCGATGATCTGCCCCGTGCGACCCTGCATCATCAACAGCACGTTGACGATGGCCAGCAGCGCGACGACATAGAGCGCCATCTTCGCGGCCCGCGCGCGCGCGTGCTTCGCGAAGTTCAGCGCCAGATAGAACAGCAGCGCCATCATGATGCCCGCCGCGATATGGTCCTTGAAGACCCACGCCCTGCGGATCGGATCGGTATTGGAGTGCCACGGGCCAATGGACGTCCAGCCGAAGTAATTCGAGCATGACAGCAACAGCAAAAGCGTCAACGCGCTGAACAGCGCCCACTTCGCAGCCGTCGTCCACGCGGACGTGCGGCAATCGCGGAACGTCAGGATCAGCAGCGGCAGATAGATCAGCTTGCGGTACTTCATCAGGAAGTCCAGCGCATGCACGCGATCCGCCGTCGTCCACGCGAGGCTCAGCGTCAGCACGGCGGCGAGCAACAGCGCCGCGACGCTCACGCGGTCGGTGAACAGCGAGCGCCAGTTGCGCCACACTTCGGGCGACAGCAGCGCGCACACCGCAAACAGC
Source organism: Paraburkholderia steynii (assembly GCF_900100565.1). Lineage (NCBI taxonomy): Bacteria > Pseudomonadati > Pseudomonadota > Betaproteobacteria > Burkholderiales > Burkholderiaceae > Paraburkholderia > Paraburkholderia steynii. The sequence continues at coordinate 21,006 of NZ_FNDI01000011.1, forward strand.
GTCGCCGCGATATTGACGCCGGCCGTCGACAACGGCACGGCAAACAGCGCGAACACCGCGAAACTTCGCGCAAGGATCAGGGGATACGAATCTTTTGTAGCGTGTTGCATGTAGCTTCGACTCTCATTGACGAAATGCGCTCGCGTAGCCTCGGACCAAGGGCTCGCTGCGTCGATGGCCCGGTTTTCGTCGGCCGGTGCCTTTTGTTGATCTTTGCTGATCCTGCCTGATTCTGCCTGCGTCCGTGCCCGGGCGACGGGTCACGCCATCGCCATCATCTCATGGTCACCATGCGATTTGGTTTCACACCTGCGCGCCATGCAAGCGGCGGTAAGGCGCGGAAAGTCATCGCGTGGCGTCGCGCAGATAGAACGCGGTGCGGGCATCGAGTGCCTCTGGGGAATACAGTTGCTCGACAGTCTTGCGCGCGGCCGCACCAATCTTTGCGCGCAACGCCGGCTGCGCGATCAGTTCAGCGAGTATCGCCAGCGCTTCGTCCGACGTATCGAACAGATAGCCGTTTTCGCCATGCCGGACGACATCCGCGTAGCCGCCGTGCCGGTGGCACACGACGGGCAAACCGCACGCCATCGCCTCGAGCACCACGCGGCCGAACGTCTCGACGTGCTCGCCCGTACGGTAGTAGAAGATATCGAGCTCGTGCAGAAAGTCCGGCGCGGCCATCGCGCCTTCGGGCAACAGACGGATCGCGTCGTCTTGCGGCAGCGCGCCCGCCAGCGTCGTCGCGCCTTGCAGCAGCAGCTTGCAGCCGCGCTCAGCGAGCGTCCTGTACACGGCGATGTCGTCGGGGTGATGTTTGTCGGCCGTGTCGCGGCTCAGACGGCCGATTACCGGCTGCGCGCGCGTTTCACGCTCGCGCGGCGCAAAGCGGCCGATATCGATCGGCGACGGCTGGATCTCGCCCTTCACGCCGAGCAGCCTCGACTGAAACGCGGAAATCAGCACGAACTCGGTCGCGGGCCAGCGCAACAGCGGCGGCGGTGCCGACGTCAGCGCGAGCAGCTTCGGATGAAACGTGTTGAACACGTACACGAGCCTCTCGGGACGCCCTGCGAAATACGGCCATACGCGGTGGCGCCAATGCGCGCCGACGAACACATACGTGCCGCCGCGCGGCACGCTGGCCTTGAGCGGCGCGAGCCGGCGGATCGGATACGCCGCCGACAGTTCGTCCGACGTCCGCGACGACGTGCTCCAGAGCTGCACGTCGCCCTTGCCGTGCAGCAGCTCGTACAGGCGCAGTGCCTCCTGCTCGCTGCCGCCGTTCGGATTGTGAAAGCCGTTGAAGATGTGAATCATGCCAACTGTCTGAATGGTCGCCGGCTGCATCGCACGCATCGCAGCGGCGGGCGCGCCCGCGTGCGGCCCAGGGCCGCGCGGGCGTTCTATTGTGGGGTCACGCGGTCGTCACGCCGCATGCTGCTGGAACTGGATGCGATGCAGATGCGCGTACAGCCCGTTCTGCGCGAGCAGCTCACGATGGCTGCCACGCTCGACGATGCGCCCCGCGTCGAGCACGAGGATGCGGTCCGCGCGCTCGATGGTCGACAGCCGATGCGCGATCACGAGCGTCGTGCGGCCCTTCATCAGCGTTTCGAGCGCGGCCTGCACGTGGCGCTCGGATTCGGAGTCGAGCGCGGATGTGGCTTCGTCGAGAATCAGGATAGGCGCGTCCTTGTAGACCGCGCGCGCAATCGCGAGACGTTGACGCTGGCCGCCCGACAGCATCATGCCGTTGTCGCCGATCAGCGTATCGATGCCGTTCGGCATCGCCGCCACCGTGTCCCACAGATTGGCCGCATGCAAGGCCGCCTTCACGCGTTCCGCGTCCGCGGGCTGTCCGTAGGCGACGTTGTTCGCGATCGTGTCGTTGAACAGCACGACGTCCTGGCTCACCATCGCGATCTGGCTGCGCAATTCATGGATGCCGTACTCCGGCAACGCGACGCCGTCGACGAGTACCTGCCCGTCGCTCGGATCGAAGAAGCGCGGCAGCAGGTTCACCAGCGTCGTCTTGCCGCTGCCCGACGGGCCGGCCAGCGCGACCATTTCGCCTGGCGCGACCTTGAACGACACGCTATCGAGCGTCTGCCGCTGCATCGGACCCGTCGCGCCGTACCTGAACGACACGTCGCGGAACTCGACTTCGCCCGTCGAGCGCTCCAGTTTGAGTCCGCCGCCTGGCGGCTCCGACGGCTCGTCGATCAGTCCGAAGATCAGTTCGGCCGCCGTCATCCCGCGTTGCAACGGTTGATTCACGTCCATCAGATGCTTGAGCGGCGAAATGATCAGCAGCATCGACGTGACGAACGCGACAAAGCCGCCGACCGTCGTCTGATCGTGCGACGACTGCACGACGGCAATCGTGATCACGACAGCAAGCGCGATCGACGCCAGAAATTGCGTCAGCGGCTGCGCGAGGCCGCCCGATACCGTCATGCGCATCGAATAGCCGCGCAGCTGCTTGCTCATCTCCGTGAAACGGTCGATCTCGTAGCGCTCGCCGTTGTGCACCTTGACGACCTTGTAGCCGCCCACCGTCTCCTCGACGATATAGGACAGCTCGTTGGTGAGCGTCTGATGTTCGCGGTTCAGGCGGCGCAGCCGGCGGTTGATCTTGCCCACCAGCCAGCCGATGCCCGGCAGCAGCACCGCGACGATCAGCGTCAGGCGCCAGTTCAGATAGAACAGATAGCCGAGCAGGAACACGACCGTCAGCGAATCGCGCACGAGCGTCACCATCACGCCGATCAGCACGTTCAGGATCTGGTTGACCTCGAAGACGATCGCGTTGATGACCGTGCTGGCCGTCTCGCGCTGAAAGAACGAAACACTGCTGTGAATCATCCTGTTGAACATGGTCAGCCGCAGATCCAGCAGGATGCGGTTCGACACGTAGGAAAGAAGGTAGCCCGACGCGTACTGCGTGACGCCGCGCAACAGCGCGAGGCCGATTATGGCGAGTGGCACGAACCATTTCGCGCTGTCGCTGCTGTGCGTGCCGAAGCCGTGGTCGAGCAGCGGCTTGAGCAGTGCGGGAATCCCCGCCTCGGTGGCGGCGACGACGCCCATCGTGAGGATGGCGGCGACAACGGTCCAGATGAGCGGCTTCACATACGGCCACAGCCGGCGCAGGACGACGACAGTCGACGTTGCTTCACCGGAGCCGATGGGCTTGCTTAACGTTGGCTTGGCGCTCAAGAGTTCCTCTGGGAATGCGGGCACCCTTCACGGCACCCGTGGGCCGCCCTCGGGCGGATTGCAAATGCGACATTGTAAACCGTTCGGCATGCCATCCCGACGCGGCTAAATGATTGGAAATCCACGCGTTTGCAGATTTTCGCGGCGCGGCGCGAGCGAGGGGGTCCGACGCGCACGTTCGTCAACGGTTTGCGCCCTCGCCCACTGCGCGCCGCTGTACGCCGCTGTGTATATACTTGCGCAACTTTCGTTGGGCGACGGTGCCTCGGCAGCAGGCTGGGCGGACCGTGCGCCGTCCCTCCCGGCATCGATTCGCATGACACAACCCACACTCGGCGTCGCCCTCATCACTAAGAACGCCGCGCTCCGCCTCGACGAATGCCTGCGCGCCGTCGCATTCGCCGATGAAATCGTCGTCGTCGACAGCGGCAGCACCGATCGCACTGTCGATATCGCCCGCGCACACGGCGCGCGCGTGCTCGCGAACACCGATTGGCCAGGCTTCGGCCCGCAGAAGAACCGCGCGCTGGATGCGCTCGGTACGACCTGGGTGCTGTCGATCGACGCCGATGAGATCGTCACGCCGGAACTGGCCGTGTCGATCGCGGGCGTGCTCGCCGCGCCCGCCGCGGATGTCTACGCCATCGACCGCCTGTCCGCCTTCTGCGGACATTGGGTGCGCCACAGCGGCTGGTATCCCGACTGGATTCCGCGTCTCTTCAAACACGGCGCCGCGCGCTTCTCCGACGACCTCGTGCATGAGCGGCTCGTATTCGATTCGCCCGCGAAGCGGCTGGAAGGCAAGCTGATGCACCACTCGTACGAAGACCTCGAGACGGTGCTGCGCAAGCTCGACGCGTATTCGACGGCGGGCGCGCAACAGCGTCATGCGGCGGGTCAACGCGGCAGCTTCGGCAAGGCCGTCGCGCGAGGCGCCTGGGCGTTCGTGCGGACCTATCTGTTGCGGCGTGGGTTTCTCGACGGCCGGGCGGGTTTCATGATCGCGATGTTCAATGCGGAAACCGTGTATTACCGGTTTCTGAAGCTTGCCCAACTCGGCCGCGAGGATGCTTCGGGTCGTTGAGCGCGGGCGGTTCGGTTAGCCAACCCCGCCCGTCACCGGCATCAATACACGATCTCGATCGCGCTGCCTGAAAACTCGCTGCGCAATGCGGCGAGCAGTTCGTCCGTTGGCCTCACGCGCCACGCATCGCCAAGCCGCACTTCGCCTTCCGCGTTGTCGCTGCGATAGACGATCTGCACGGCGAGGCCGTTCGGTATCGGCGCGGATGGCCGCTGCCCGCGTCCGCCCGAATCGCCGCCGCCGAAGCCACCACGTCCGCCGCCTCGGGCAGCGGGTGCAGGCGCGGCCACTTCCGCGTCTTCCGGCTTCGCGCGATAGGCTTCGAGCACGGAGCGCAACACCAGCGCATTCGCATTGCCGTTCATCTGCACCTTCACCGCCTGCGCGTAACGCGTGCGCGCGCGGCCGAGGTCCATCGGCGTATCGACGGTGAAACGGATGCCGCCCGTGAACGCATCGTTACGCGCCTGACCTTGCACGACCAGCAGTTCGTCTTCCTTGAACAGCTGCTTGTGCGCCTCGAATTGCTCGTTGAAGACGGTCACTTCGCACTGGCCCGTGCCATCGTCGAGCAGCGCAATCAGCATCTTGCCGCGCTGGGTCATCTGCGTACGCAGCGACACGATCACGCCCGCCACCAGCTTGTCGCGCCCTTCCTTCAGTTCGCCGATCTTCTGACGCACAAAGCGGCGCACTTCGTCCTTGTAGGCGTCGAACAGATGGCCCGACAGGTAGAAGCCGAGCGCCGTCTTCTCTTCCTGCAAACGACGCTTTTCCGGCCACGCGGGTTCGTCGATCAGTTCATGGCCTTGCGACGGCGCATCGCCCATATCGAACAGGCCCGCTTGCATCGCGTTGGCGCTCGCCTGATCCGCGGCCTCCATTGCGAGCGACACCGACGCGATCAGTTGCGCGCGGTTCTCGTGCAAGGAATCGAACGCACCTGCGCGAATCAGCGCTTCGATCGTGCGGCGATTGACGATGCGGCGATCGATGCGGTTGCAGAAATCGAAGATATCGATGAACAAACCTTCTTCGCGCGCACGCAGGATTTCTTCGATCGCGTTCTGGCCGCTGCCCTTGATCGCGCCGAGACCGTAGCGGATCGTGCGCGAACGCTTGCCATCCGCTTCCGCGACCGGCTCGAAACGGTACGCGGACATGTTGATGTCGGGCGGCAGCACGGCCATCTTGTTCGCGAGGCAGTCTTCGAACAGGATCTTGACCTTGTCCGTGTCGTCCATCGCGAGCGACATATTGGCCGCCATGAATTCGGCGGGATGGTGTGCCTTGAGCCACGCGGTGTGGTACGCGAGCAGCGCATAGGCGGCCGCGTGCGACTTGTTGAAGCCGTAGCCCGCGAACTTCTCCATCAGGTCGAAGGTCTCGTCGGCCTTCTCGCGTGTCAGACCGTTCTTCGCCGCGCCTTCCGCAAAGATCTCGCGGTGCTTCGCCATCTCCTCGGGCTTCTTCTTGCCCATCGCGCGACGCAGCAAGTCGGCGCCGCCCAGCGAATAGCCGCCGATGATCTGCGCCATCTGCATCACCTGCTCCTGGTAGACCATGATGCCGTAGGTCTCTTTCAGAACAGGCTCGACGCGCGGGTCCGGATACTCCACCACTTCGCGGCCGTGCTTACGCGCACAGAAGCTGGGAATCAGGTCCATCGGGCCCGGACGATACAACGCCACGAGCGCGATGATGTCCTCGAAACGGTCGGGCTGCGCGTCCTTCAGCATGCCCTGCATGCCGCGGCTTTCCAGCTGGAACACGGCGACCGTGTTCGCTTTCTTGAGGATCGAGAACGACGCCGGGTCGTCGAGCGGCACCTGCGCGAGCGACCAGTTTTCCTTCGACGGATCGAGACGGCGAATGTAGCGCTCGGCCCAGTCAAGAATGGTCAGCGTGGTCAGGCCCAAAAAGTCGAACTTCACGAGGCCGACGGCTTCGACGTCGTCCTTGTCGTACTGGCTCACGACGCCGCTTTCATCACCCTGCGTATAGAGCGGACAGAAATCCGTCAGCTTGCCGGGCGCGATCAGCACGCCGCCCGCGTGCATGCCGACGTTACGCGTCAAGCCTTCTACGCGCTGTGCGAGTTCGAGCAGCTGATGCACTTCGTCTTCGTTGTCGAAGCGCTCCTGCAGCAGCGGCTCTTCCTTCATCGCGTCGGCGATGGTGACGTGCTTGCCGGGCTTGAACGGAATCAGCTTCGCGACGCCGTCCGTGAACATGTAGCCGAGATCGAGCACACGCCCGATATCGCGCACGGCCGCCTTCGCGGCCATCGTGCCGAACGTCGCGATCTGCGACACGGCGTCCGCGCCGTACTTCTCCTTCACGTACTGAATCACGCGATCGCGGCCATGCTGGCAGAAGTCGATGTCGAAGTCGGGCATCGACACCCGCTCCGGATTCAGAAAACGTTCGAACAGCAGGTTGTAGCGCAGCGGATCGAGGTCGGTAATGCCGAGCGCGTACGCGACCAGCGAGCCCGCGCCCGAACCCCGGCCCGGACCGACGGGCACGCCATTGTTCTTCGCCCAGTTGATGAAGTCCGCGACGATCAGGAAGTAGCCCGGGAAGCCCATCTTGATGATCGTGCCGCACTCGAAGTCGAGACGCGCATAGTACGTTTCGCGCTGCGCGTCGCGTTCGGCCTGCTCCGGGAACAGCTGCTCGAGACGCTTCTCCAGCCCTTCTTTCGACAACTGCACTAGGTAGTCGTCGAGCGACATGCCGTCCGGCGTCGGGAACAGCGGCAGCTTGGGCTTACCGAGTTCGAGCGTCAGATTGCAGCGCTTCGCGATTTCAATGGTGTTCGCGACGGCCGACGGAATGTCCGCGAACAGCTCGACCATCTCGGCCTGCGTGCGGAAATACTGGTCTGTCGTGAAGCGCTTCTGGCGACGCGGATTCGCGAGCATATCGCCTTCCGAAATACACACGCGCGCTTCGTGCGCGGTGAAGTCGTCGGGCGTCATGAACTGCAGCGGATGCGTGGCGACCACGGGCAGTTTCAGCGACGCCGCGAGCGCGACCGCCTGCTGCACATACGCCTCCACGCCGGGCTGGCCGCCGCGCTGCAGTTCGATATAGAAACCGTTCGGGAAGATCGACGCCCAGCGCTGCGCGTTGCGCTTCGCGGCTTCTTCGTTGCCCGCCGCGAGCGCGAGGCCAACGTCACCATGCTGCGCACCCGACAGCGCGAGCAGCCCTTCGGCGAGCCCGCTTTCGAGCCACGCCGGTTCCACTTCCGCACGCCCGCGATACTGGTTCGTCAGCCACGCCTTCGACAGCAGTTCGCAAAGATTCAGATAGCCAGTCTTGTTTTTGACCAGCAGTAGAAGCCGCGAAGGCTTGTCGCGGTCGTCGGGATTCGTGATCCAGACGTCGCAGCCGGCAATGGGTTTGACCCCTTTGCCACGGGCTTCCTGATAGAAACGGACGAGACCGAATGCATTGCCGAGATCGGTGAGCGCGAGTGCGCCCTGACCGTCTTTGGCAGCGGAATCGACGACGTCGTCGATGCGCACGATGCCATCGGCAATCGAGAATTCGGAGTGAACGCGGAGATGGACGAAGCGGGGATCTGACATGGGCGACATTGTAACCCCGGCCTCCCGAAATTTTTCGGCCAAAGCGCCCCAAACCACCCCATTGGCGACCCGGCCAGGGGCCCTCACGCGCGAGCCTTTGTCAATGGCCGCGAGCGCTTGACGGGGTCGGCTATTCGGCTATTTCGACGCAGGTCAATATGCCGTCCGGCGGATTGCGGGCCGACTGTCAGGATGAGGGATAATACGCGTTCGAATCCATTTTTCTGCCGTACGCGTGCTGCGCCTGCCCTTGATGCGCGCGCCGCGCATGGCGCTTTATCGCTGGACCAGCATGAATATCCTGAATCTTTCGTCCTACCAGTTCGTGTCGCTCGACAAAACCGTCGAATGGCGGCCGCACGTCACCGCGCGCTGCAACGAACTCGGCCTGCGCGGCACCATCCTGCTCGCGCCGGAGGGCATCAACCTGTTTATCGCCGGTGAAATTCCGCAAGTGCGCGAGTTCATCGACTACGTTCGCCACGATCCCCTGTTCGAAGGCAAGTTCGCCGAACTGCAGTTCAAGGAAAGCCGGTCCGAGAAGCAGCCGTTTCGCCGCATGCTCGTCAAACTCAAGCGCGAAATCATCACGATGAAAAAGCCGGCCATCCAGCCGGAACTGGGCCGCGCGCCGGCCGTCGACGCCCGTACGCTGAAGGCATGGCTCGACCGCGGCCACGACGACGCGGGCCGCCCCGTCGTGATGCTCGACACACGCAACGCGTTCGAAGTCGATGTCGGCACGTTCGACAACGCGCTCGACTATCGGATCACGAAGTTCAGCGAGTTCCCCGAAGTGATCGAGCAGAACCGCGCAGACCTCGAAGGTAAGACAGTTGTGTCGTTCTGTACGGGCGGCATCCGCTGCGAGAAGGCGGCCATCCACATGAAGGAAGTCGGCATCGACAACGTCTATCAGCTCGAAGGCGGCATCCTGAAGTATTTCGAGGAAGTGGGCGGCGCGCACTATAACGGCGAGTGCTTCGTGTTCGACTATCGCACCGCCCTCGACCCGAACCTGCAGCCCACAGCGACCGTGCAATGCTTCGGCTGCCGCGCCGTCGTCATGCCGGAAGACCAGAAGTCGCCGTTCTACGTGCCAGGCAAGACCTGCGCATCCTGTCATCCTGAAGCGCAGCGGCAGACCGATGCGGCGCACGCGGCGTAACCGCGTCGCGCGCATTGCGTCATCGTTGCCCGCATGAATCCGCTTCGCATGAATCGCCTCGTCGCGGCCCGTAACGGCCTGGCGGCATGACAACCGGCAGCGAACCCTATCGCGGCCGTTTCGCGCCGTCGCCGACAGGCCCGCTGCACTTCGGCTCGCTGGTCAGCGCGCTGGCGAGCTGGCTCGATGCGCGCGCACATCACGGCGTGTGGCTCGTGCGCATCGAGGACATCGACGGTCCGCGCACCGTTCCCGGCGCAGCGGAAGATATTCTCGATACACTTGCTCGCTTCGGCATGGTGGCCGACGAGCCGCCCGTCTGGCAAAGCCAGCGCATGCCGCTCTACCAGCACGCGTTCGAGCGCCTGCAGGCCAAGGGCTTCGTCTATCCGTGCGGCTGCACGCGCAAGGAAATCGCTGATTCGCTCGTGCGCGTGCATGCGCGGCACACGACCCTCGCCTATCCCGGCACCTGCCGCAACGGCCTGAACGGCAAGCCCGCGCGCGCATGGCGTCTGCGCGTGCCGGACGGCGACGCGGCCATCGTGACGTTCGACGACGGCTGGCAAGGCCAGCAAACTCAGAACCTCGCCACGGAAGTCGGCGATTTCGTCCTGCGCCGCGCGGACGATCAATGGGCATATCAACTGGCCGTCGTCGTCGACGACGCGGATCAAGGCATCACGCACATCGTGCGAGGCGCGGACCTGCTCGATTCGACCGCGCGGCAGATCTATCTGCAACAGTGTCTGGGCGTGCCGACGCCCTCTTATCTGCATGTACCCGTCGTGACGAATGCCGACGGCGAAAAGCTCAGCAAGCAGACGGGCGCATTGGCGCTAAGCGCGACGGACCCGCTCGTCGCGCTGAACGACGCGGCGCTGCATCTTGGACTGAAGTTGACGCAAGCAGCGACGTCGCTCGATATGTTCTATGAGGGAGCGATCGCTGCCTGGTCGGAGCGCGTGAAACGCTGACGCGTCCGCCCGCACTGACCGCAAAAAACAAACGGCGCCTGCAAAGGCGCCGTTTCTATTTGAGACCATCGCCGCCCGCGCAAAAACACAAACAGCGGCGGCACGACGTCAGTTCGAAGGCGTCGTCTTGCGCGGCATACCGAAGCCGCCCAGCAGCGCAGCGAGCGGCTGCTTCGATGCGGGCTTCTGGGGCGCGGCAGGCGCTTCATCGCGCTTGGCAGCAGCCGACACCGCCGAAGGCGACGGCTCATACGGCTTCAGGAAGAAATCGTCGACAGGCTGCTGACGATGGTGCGTCCCATGCGGACGCTCGTGCGCGCCCGTCGTGCGGCGGCGGCTGCCACCGCGATCGTCGCGTTCGCGCCGCGGCGCGCCGCGCTCATCGTGATGATGACGCACGGGCGTATCGACGGTCAGGCGCTGCACGTCGAGCGGCCGCTTGATCAGCTTCTCGATGTCGGCAAGCTGCTTGCGCTCGTTCGGGCTGAACAGCGACAGCGCATCGCCCGATGCGCCCGCACGGCCCGTCCGGCCGATCCGGTGAACGTAGTCTTCCGCGTTGAACGGCAGATCGAAGTTGATCACGGCGGGCAACTCGGCGATGTCGAGACCGCGCGCCGCCACGTCCGTCGCGACGAGCGCTTCGATCTCGCCGCGCTTGAACGCGTCGAGCGCCTGCATGCGCTCGCTCTGCGTGCGGTCGCCGTGAATCGCGGTGGCGACCACGCCGTCGCGCTCCAGCTGACGCGCAAGACGGCTCGCGCCGATCTTGCTGTTGCAGAACACGATGACCTGCTTGAGGCCGCGGTCGCGGATCAGTTTCACGACGGCGCCCGTCTTGTCGCCCTCGGCCACCTCGTAGACGATCTGCGTGACGTTGGTCGCCGTCGAATTGCTGCGCGCCACTTCGATCGTCTGCGGATTGCGCAGATACGTGGACGCGAGCTTCTTGATTTCGGGCGAGAAAGTCGCCGAGAACAGCAGCGTCTGACGCTCGGCGGGAAGCAGGTTCAGGATGCGCTGCAAGTCGGGCAGGAAGCCCATGTCGAGCATCCGGTCGGCTTCGTCGAGCACGAGAATCTGCACCTGGCCGAGATTGGCCGTCTTCTGCTGCACGTGATCGAGCAGGCGTCCCGGCGTCGCGATCAGGATTTCGACGCCGCGCCGCAGTTCCGCCGATTGCGGATTCATGTCGACGCCGCCGAACACGACGGCGCTGCGCAGCGACGTGTGTTTGGCGTACGCCTGCACGTTCGCTGCGACCTGGTCGGCGAGTTCGCGTGTCGGCGTAAGGATCAGCGCGCGGACCGGGTGGCGCGCCGGCGAGGCGCTCGTGCTGGCGAGCGGCAGCAGACGCTGGATGATCGGCAGCGAGAAGCCCGCCGTCTTGCCCGTCCCGGTCTGCGCGGCGCCCATCACGTCCCGGCCGCCCAGTACAACAGGGATCGCCTCGGCCTGGATCGGCGTTGGCGTCGTGTAGCCCTGTTCCGCGATGGCTTTGAGAATGTCGGCATGCAGGCCGAACTGGTCGAAGGTCGCGTTGGTAGGCGTGGTTGCTGTGTCGGACATGGTGGCTTTCGCTAAAAATGCGCCTGCGCTTTGCCGCTTGCGCGTTGCCAAAGGCGGCCGCGGGGGCGTCCGCTCAGATTATTTCTGCAGCTTCTTCTGCAGCGGCCGCGGCCGCGGAGGGCGTCAGGACATCAGGATGAAGGCGGAGCCACGGCGTTCCGCACAAGGCCCGAACTCGCGTCGGCGAATAGCGGCGAGCGTCGGTAAACATGCGGCCGGCTCCGGCCGACGGAAACATCCGCCGGAAAGGGCGGTATTGTAGCACTTCGGCACTAATACCCATGGCGCGTGCGCGGAGTTTCTGCTTGGCGCGCCCGCGCCGTCACGAAAACGGCATATTTCAAGCAGGGGACGGACCACGGCCGACGCGGGCAGCGTAGACGCGCAACGAGTCAATCTGGTGACAGCGCGCCGACATACGCCTGACGCCGCCCCGCCCCCGCTTACGTCGACCCGGTTCACCACGTTTCGCGCATCACCATCAGCCGCAGTTCCGTCATGTCCTCGATCGCGTAGCGGATGCCTTCGCGCCCGAGCCCCGAGTCCTTGACGCCACCATACGGCATATTGTCGACGCGGAACGACGGCACATCGTTGATGACCACGCCGCCCACTTCGAGTTCGTCCCAGGCCTGATGCGCGTGCGCGAGCGAATCCGTGAAAATGCCCGCCTGCAGGCCGAAGTCGCTGTCATTGACGGTCGCGAGCGCACTCTTGAAGTCGTCGAACTTTTCGAGGATCGCCACGGGCCCGAACGCCTCCTTCCGATACAGGTCGGTGTCGCGCCCAACGTTTTCCAGCAGCGTCGCCTCGAACATCGCGCCGTCCACCTTGCCGCCCGCGACGATCTGCGCGCCCGCCTTCACCGCGCCTTCCATCCAGCCCGCGAGCCGCCGCGACTCCGACTCGGAGATCATCGGCCCGACGAAAGTCTTTTCGTCCTTCGGATCGCCCATTTTCAGCGACTTGGTCTTCGCGATCAGCTTTTCGCGCAGCGCGTCGTACAGCGACGCATGCGCGAGAATCCGCTGCACGCCAATGCAGCTTTGCCCCGACTGATAGAACGCGCCAAACGCGAGCCGGTCAACGACGTAATCGAGCTTGTCGCGCTGGTCGCCATCGACGATCGCGGCCGCGTTGCCGCCCAGTTCCAGAATGACCTTCTTCTTGCCAGCCTTCGCTTTCAGGTCCCAGCCGACGGCGGGCGAACCCGTGAACGACAGCAGCTTGAAGCGTTCATCGGTGGTGAAGAGATCGGCGCCGTCGCGATGCGCGGGCAGCACCGAGAACGCGCCTTTCGGCAGATCGGTTTCCGCGAGCACTTCGCCGATGATCAGCGCGCCGATGGGCGTGCGGCTAGCGGGCTTCAGCACGAACGGCACGCCCGCCGCCAGCGCAGGCGCGACCTTGTGCGCGGCCAGATTCAATGGGAAGTTGAATGGCGAGATGAACGAACACGGCCCAATGGGCACCCGCTTCACATAAGCGTGATAGCCCTTCGCGCGCGGCGAGATTTCCAGATTGACGATCTCGCCGTCGATGCGCACCGACTCTTCGGCCGCAACCTTGAACGTATCGATCAGCCGCGTGACTTCGCCGCGCGAATCGTTGATCGGCTTGCCCGCTTCGATGCACAGCGCCATCGCCATCTCGTCGAAGCGCTCGCGAAAACGCTTCACGCAATGTTCGAGCACGGCCTGACGCTTGAATGGCGGGAACGCGCGCATCGCGGGCATCGAGGCGGCGGCGAGGCCGATCGCTTTATCGATTGCCTTCGCGTCGGCCATCGCGACGCGGGTCGCCACTTCGCCGCTGAACTTGTCGGTGACTTCGAGATCGGTGTTCGCGGCTACCGCAACGTTAGCGAGGTAGTACGGGTAACTCTTCTGCAACATGACTCGTTCTCCTTGATCGCAATCGGCTGACGCAGCAAACACCGGCAGCAAACACCGCGCCGCGCGCCGGACAAGAAAGACAACGCAACGCTCAAAGCTGCGCCGAAAGCCGCTTGATCTCGCGATTCAGCACGCGCTCGTTGTCGGAGTAATCGATCGGCACGTCGATCACATGCACGCCCGGCGTCGCGAAGCATTCGCGCACGAGCGGCGCGAGTTCCGCCGCCGCTGCCACGCGGTGCCCATGCGCGCCATAGCTCTTCGCGTAGTCGACGAAATCGGGGTTCTGCAGCGTCATCCCGTAGTCGGGGAAGTTCATGTTCTCCTGCTTCCAGCGGATCATGCCGAACGCGTCGTCGCGCACGATCAGCACGACGAGATCGAGCTTCATCCGCACGGCCGTCTCCAGTTCCTGCGAGTTCATCATGAAGCCGCCGTCGCCGCACACGGCCATCACGTTGCGCTCGGGATGCACGATCTTGGTCGCGATCGCCGACGGCAGCCCCGCGCCCATCGACGCGAGCGCGTTGTCGAGCAGCAGCGAGTTCGGCTCGTGCGCGCGGTAATAGCGCGCGAACCAGATCTTGTACATGCCGTTGTCGAGACAGATGATGCCGTCGACGGGCATCGTCTCGTACACGTCATGGACCACACGCACCGGATACATCGGGAAGCGGTCGTCGTGCTGGCCCTTCGCCAGATGCGCTTCGAAATGCTCCTTGATCTCCTTGAAGCGCGCGAAGTCCCAATGCTCGCCTTTGCCTTGCAGCGCTTCTTTCATCTGCCAGACGGCGTTGGCGATATCGCCGACCACTTCGATCTGCGGGAAGTACACAGTGTCCACTTCCGCGCCGAGAAAATTGACGTGAATCACGGTCTTCTCGCCCGCATCAGCGCCGCGCATGAAGAACGGCGGCTTTTCGATCACGTCGTGACCGACGTTGATGATGCAATCGGCGTGATCGATCGCACGATGCACGAAGTCGCCGTCCGACAGCGTCGCGTTGCCGAGCCACAGCGGATGCGATTCGTCGATCACGCCCTTGCCCATTTGCGTCGTGAAGAACGGAATGCCGATCTGATCGACGAATTCGCGCAGCATCTTGCGCGTGGTCTTGCGATTGCCGCCCGCGCCGATCATCAGCAACGGATGCTTCGCCTCGACGATCGCCTTGACCGCGTGCGCAACGGCCTTCTCCTCGGCGACGGGACGGCGGCTGTAGCTCTTCGGAATCGGTTTGCCGTCGCCCTCTTCGTGCGCGACGTCTTCGGGCAGTTCGAGATGGGTCGCGCCGGGGCGCTCTTCCTCGGCCTGACGGAACGCCTCGCGCACCGACGCAGGAATATTGGCCACCGACACGATCTGCCGCGTGTACTTGGTAAGCGGCTCCATCATCCGCACCACGTCGACGATCTGGAAATGACCCTGCTTGCTCGACTTGATCGGCTTCTGGCCGGTGACCATCAGCATCGGCATGGCGCCGAGCTGCGCATACGCGGCCGCCGTCACGAAGTTGGTCGCGCCGGGGCCGAGGGTCGCGAGACACACGCCCGTGCGCCCCGTCAGACGCCCGTAGGTCGCGGCCATGAAGCCCGCTGCCTGTTCATGGCGGGTCAGCACAAGCTTGATTCTGGAGCGGCGCAGCGATTCGAGGAGATCGAGATTTTCTTCGCCGGGAATGCCGAACACGTACTCGACGCCTTCAGCCTCCAGCGATTTGACGAACAGATCCGATGCTTTCATGGGAGGTCTCGCTTGACGAACGAACGCAGACCGGGCCGCTACAACAACTTATGCAACGGCACACGGACAAGGATGATCGAAGACGATGACAGCCGCGCCGATGCATCGAAATGGGGCGCGGCCTGTGCGTGGCACACAGCTTACTACCGGAGGCGAAAACGTGTCGTTTCACGCGCACGCGGCCGGGACGTGCCGCGCGTCACGCGGAAAGATGCGAGTAAGTGAAATTACGCAATGGCAAAAAATCAGCGGACGATCGTCACGCAGTCGGACAACAACGGCGGCGCGTCCTCGCCTAGCATCGCGTCATAGAGCGTGGCCTGTGGGCCCTTGGTCCACCACGTGTAGCTGCCCGCCTGATACTTCGCGCCGGAGCCGGACAGCACGTTGACGAACAGCATCTGCCGGCCCTTCACCGGCAACACCGCGAAGCTCTGACCGTTGGTTGCGTTCAGATAGGTGACCTGCAGGATGCGGCCCGTCGCGCAGGTGTACTTCTGCGTCACGCGATGCGAAGTGCGGATATCGGGCAACGGCAGCATCTCAGCCGCGCGGGCCACGCCCGACGCAGCGACGAACGCCAGCACGCCCACTGATGCAACCCACCGTCTGCTCATCGAATGCCTCGCTTCCTGACGTCCTTTCGTTATGACTGCGCGACCCTGCCGAAGTTTGCGGCTCATGGATCGCTCATGTATCGCTTACGGATCGATCACGTCAGCGCATGCATCGGTCGGCGCGGCGGCCACGTGGCCGACCACGGGAACGATCTTGAGTCCCGCCGAGGCGATGCGGCATGGCGCAGCGGCCAGCCCGCAGCCGCTCAACGCGGTCATCAGCCCAATCGCCGATGCGAGCAGCGCGATACGCCGCGCGACCTTGCTGCCTGGCTGTCTAGCTTTCACGCACACCGCTCCTTGCCCGCTACACGTTCGATCCGCAACAGCCGCGACGGGGCGAACCGCCACGCGTTGTTGTTACCTCGCCGACACCGGCTTGACTGCCGCGGCCGCCTGCTTGGCGCGCTGCAGTGCTTCGCCGATATCGCTGCCCGTTGCGAGCGCCACGCCCATGCGGCGCTTGACGAAGCTCTCGGGCTTGCCGAACAGGCGCAGGTCCGCGCCCGGCACAGCGAGCGCCTGCGCGACGCCTTCGAACGCGATGCCCGTCTCGTCGAGCCCGCCGTAGATCACAGCCGACGCGCCCGGCGCGCGCAAGGTCGTATCGACGGGCAAGCCGAGAATGGCGCGCGCGTGCAACTCGAACTCGGAGAAACGCTGCGATGCGAGCGTCACGAGCCCGGTGTCATGCGGACGCGGACTCACTTCCGAGAACCATACGTCATCGCCACGCACGAAAAGTTCCACGCCGAACAGACCCCGGCCGCCAAGCGCCGTCGTCACCTTGTCGGCGATGTCTCGCGAGCGTTCGAGCGCGCGCGGGCTCATCGGCTGCGGCTGCCACGATTCGACGTAGTCGCCCGCGACCTGCACGTGGCCGATCGGCTCGCAGAAACAGGTGGTCGTCTGCTGCGTGGCGGAATCGATCGCGCGCACGGTCAGCTGCGTGATCTCGTATTCGAAGTTGATGAACCCTTCGACGATCACGCGCCCGTGATTCACGCGGCCACCCGCCATCGCGTACTGCCATGCGGGCTCGACATCGGCGTCGCTGCGCAGCACCGACTGCCCCTTGCCCGATGACGACATCACCGGCTTCACGACGCACGGATAACCGACCTTCGCGATGCCCGCCTTCAGTTCGTCGATCGAATCGGCGAACGCGTACGGCGACGTGGGCAGGCCGAGTTCTTCGGCGGCGAGGCGGCGGATGCCTTCGCGGTTCATCGTCAGTTGCGTGGCGCGCGCGGTCGGGATCACTTCGGCGACGCCTTCCGTTTCGATCGCGGCCAGTGCATCCGTGGCGATGGCCTCGATCTCCGGCACGATCAGATGCGGGCGCTCTTTTTCGACCAGCGCGCGCAACGCCTTCGCGTCAGTCATGTCGATCACGTGCGAGCGGTGCGCGACCTGATGCCCCGGCGCGTTCGGATAGCGGTCGACCGCGATCACTTCGACGCCGAGCCGTTGCAGCGCGATGATCACTTCCTTGCCCAGTTCGCCCGCGCCGAGCAGCATGACGCGCGTAGCCGAAGTCGAAAGAGGTGTGCCGATGCGTTGGCCGATCATCATGGAAGCTCCAGAGAATTTGTGACAAAAAGCGGGTGGAATGAATGACTGCGCCGATGTTAACATGCGCGGCCCCTGCGGCTACGCCCGCCGCGTGCCGATAACCCGTGTTGGGAGTGTGTCGTGGGCGACGTTGCCGGCCGTGCTTTCAGACGGCCAGGGCGACGTCCAGTCATGCCGACGAAACCCCGCGAACGGACTGCAACCGCGGCGCGAACGGTGTTGCCACGGCAACCCTACGTTTTGTCTATGCCGCCTATGCCGTTTATCACCCGCGTTTGCGCTCGCATGCGGCAAGCGTAGTGCGATACCCTTACGCCTTCGCCAGTTTAGAGAGGAACGACGATATGCAGCCCACGTCCGCCACGCCACGCGACGCACGCACGAGCGCCACCCACGACGCATCGTCGAATGCACCTGACACGGCTGCGCGCGTGTCGCTGCGCCGGCGCGCGGGTTATGCGCTGGCCGTCGTGTCGATGGCCGCGTCACTGTCCATGCTGGTCGCCGCCTGCTCGATGCCGAAACATGCCGACACGGAAGCCCCGCCGCCCGATCCGTTCAACCCCGCGGCCACGCAACTGCTCGACAACACCGACTGGCAACTCAGCGGCTGGAAGCTCGCCTCGGGCAGCGCGCGCGAGGTGCCGGGCGGCGCGAGCGGCGAACCCATCACGCTCGTGCTGTCGACGGAAACAGGCATGCGCCGCGCCAGCGGCTTCTCCGGCTGCAACCGCTACACGGGCACGTACATGCTGAAGGACGGCAAGCTGAACTTCGGGCCGCTCGCGGGCACGCGCATGGCATGCGCGACGCCGGGCGGCAAGATCGAAGGCGCGTATCTCGCCGCGCTTGCGCATGTCGAGCGCTCGGCCGTCGACATGCGCAAGCCGCAACAACTTCAGTTGATCCTCGATAACGGCGACACGCTTGTGTTCGCGCGGCGCGACCAATGACCGCGTGGCCGGCGAACGTCAACCGTATAGGGACGCGGCGCGCTGCGCGGCATTCGCTCGCGGATATGGCCCGCTTTGCCCAGTTAAACTCGACGGATCGCGCGCTCGCGCATCCGTCATTCGTTGATGTCTAGCATGCAAACGGTAGTTTTCGGCTGGTTCGGCGCTTCCGCCGTCTGGTTTCTTCCCCTGTTGTGGCGTCTCGTGAAGTCCGCGCTGCCGGGCGGCGCGGGCTTGCGCGGTCCCGGCACGATCCGGCTGTGGCTCGGCTTTGTCTGCGTGCTGATCGCGAGCTGCACGCTGGAGGCGTCGCTCATCAATGTGCAGGGACTCGACCGCTTCGGGCATGCGCTGTCGACAGGTCTCACGCATCTGATGGGGCGCGTCGCGACGCCGCTCGTGATGCTCGGCCTGTTCGCGGTGTCGCTGCCGTGGCTCATCGGTTTCAGGTGGCCGTCGTTCTTCGCCTGGGCCAATGAGGCGTTTGGTCTCGGGCTGTCGCGTGGCGCGCGCGAAGACGAACCGCGTGGTCACGCCTCGCGTGCCGCCGAGACGGCGCCGTCCCATAGCAGCGCGCCTATCAATACGATGGCGCCGAAAACCAATGGACGTTATGCGCGGCCGACCGTGTGGCGGCCGCCTACTGCAACGCGCGCCGCTGGCGCCGCGAGTGCCGCCGTCGCGGCGGGCGAAGCGATGGGCATGCCGGCTGGTTCGATGGCGGGTGCCGGCGGTTCCGTGCGCAACGCCGTCGGCAATGCAACGGGCGGCGCACCGGGAAGTCCCGCCGCCGTTCACCGGCCGGGCGCACCCAAGCCATGGGCGCCCGCCGAGCCGGTCGCGCCCTCTGGCTGGCTCAACACCGACGCTCCGCGCGCGCATTCGCGCGAAACGGTGGCTCCGTTGATGGAAGCCGCACGCGTCGCGGCCACGCCGCCGACTGTCTTCGGCAGCACAGCTGCCCTGCAATCGTCGAAAGCGGCAGCGGCCAATGCCGGGACGCGCGGCCCGTCGGTGAATCCGGCTGTGGCATCGGCGCGCTCGGCGGCCTTGCGCGGAGCGACGGTCACGCAGAGCCGTCAGACGGCATCGGTCGGCGCAGCAACACCCGCCGCGCAAACGCGGCGAGCCGTCGCGCCGTCCGCTTCGCCGGCCATGCGCCGCGACACGCCAAATCTCAAAGTGCCCGCGTACACGCGCGCCAATCCGCCTGCCCAACCCGTCGCGCCTGCGTCGAGCGTGCAGGACACCTTGCGCAGCATCGAGGAAAACGCGGCACGCTGGACGACGCTCGCGGGCGCAAGTCTCGCCCGCCGTACGGCGAGCGATCCGGCGAAGGTTGTCGACACGCGTAGCGTGCCCGCTCCCGCCGATGGAGTGAATGCGCAGACGCCATCCGCTACTGGCCCGGCGGTCGAGGCTTCTATGATGGGTTCCGCAAGCTCGGCGGCCGTTTCGGGCGCGGCGGCCGTCGCTGCCGTCGATCAGGCCGTGTCGGCGCTTGAAGCGGCCATTGCCACGCACACGACTCCCGCTGCGGAAACAGTTGCGCCTTTGGAATCAGCGAGCGGAGTCGAACGAAACGAAGAAGAGGCTCGAGCGGTTGTTGTCGCGCCGTCCGTGGTGTCTACGGGAGTCGCCGAGGCAGAGCCGCAATTGCAAGCCGTCGCCGCAGAGCAAACGGATTCGCCTCGCGCAGAGCCCGAGATTGCGCACGCTGAGCCGAGCGCGATCGCCAGCAACGTGACGACAAGTGCTATTGCTGTCGAACCGCACGGACGGACTGACATCGCGCCGGACATTGAATCGGCTGTTGCAGCGGCTGTGTCCGAGCCAGTTGAACCGCAACCGCAAGTCGTTGCCGAACGGGTCGCGACAGAGACACAGGCGATCGCGCAGAACGTGACGCCCGTTGCCCCGACCTTCACGTCGTTCGAACCGTCGACTGCCATCGCATCGCCCGAGCAACAGGCGGCGTCTTCGACCGGAGTGTCGACGCCCTCCGTCGAATACGCGCCAGCCGATGCAATCGCAACGCCGGCACAACCTACTTCGACGCAGATCGAAGAGCATGAAACCGCAGCGAGTCAGCCGGAATTGCCGACGCAAATCGCCGTCGCGGAGCAGCTTGCAACTGCCGCAGACGCTGTCGAGTCCGCTGCCGATCCTGAAGCTCCGGTTGCGCCGTCAGCGCATATCGCGAGCGAAACTGCTTCACCCGCAGCGGAAGAGTCAGAGCTCGCAGAACAGGTTGAAGCAACCCCTACCCCGCTTGCGCCGTGGGATGCGATCACGCAATCCGTGTCGCTCATGCGCGTGGCTTCGGCAACCGCTCCATCGATACAACAAGCGCATCACGAGTCGGTATCCAACGCGCCTGCATACGGCGACGCTGACACGCCGTCTGAACCTGTCGCCGCGTCGACCGCCTTCGACGACACGACGAACGAGCACGCACCCGAAGCACCTTCGAACATCGTGCGTTTCCCGGGCCCGGCCCTCGCTGCGCAAGCGCCTGAACAGAACGCGGCCGACGAGTTCGAGCCAGACCTGGCGCAAGACGAGCCCGCCGCCGCGCCCGAAGCACAGCAAGACGCGCAGCAGGAGCCGCCTGCCGCTGCCCCGCCCCGCCCTGCCGTGCGCGGCCACAGCGGTCCCGCGTTCGAGTTCTACGCACCCGCGGCCTCGCACATCGAACTGCCGTCGCTCGATCTGCTCGCGCCCGCCTCGACCGAGACCGAGCCCGTCAGCGAAGAAAAGCTCGCCGAAACCGGCGCGCTGATCGAACAGCGTTTGCAGGAGTTCAAGGTGCCTGTGACGGTAGTCGGCGCATCGGCGGGCCCGGTCATCACGCGCTTCGAAGTCGAGCCGGCGCTCGGCGTGCGCGGCAGCCAGATTGTCGGGCTGATGAAGGATCTGTCGCGTGGCCTTGGTCTTACGTCGATTCGCGTCGTCGAGACGATTCCTGGCAAGACCTGCATGGGTCTCGAACTGCCAAATGCCAAGCGTCAAACGATCCGTCTCTCCGAAATTCTGGAGGCCAATGTCTATCAGAAGTCCACGTCGAATCTGACGCTCGCGATGGGCAAGGACATCACCGGCCACCCGGTCGTCACCGATCTCGCGAAAGCGCCGCACATGCTGGTCGCGGGTACGACGGGCTCGGGCAAGTCGGTGGCGATCAACGCGATGATTGTCTCGCTGCTATACAAGGCGACGCCCGAAGACGTGCGAATGATCATGATCGATCCGAAGATGCTGGAGCTTTCTGTGTACGAAGGCATTCCGCATCTGCTCGCGCCCGTCGTGACGGACATGAAGCTCGCCGCAAACGCGCTCAACTGGTGCGTCGGCGAGATGGAGAAGCGCTACCGGCTGATGTCGGCCGTCGGCGTGCGCAATCTGCAAGGCTTCAACCAGAAGATCCGCGACGCCGCCGCGAAAGAGAAGAAGATCGGCAATCCGTTCTCGCTGACGCCCGACGCGCCCGAACCGCTGTCGCCGCTGCCGCTGATCGTCGTCGTGATCGACGAACTGGCCGACCTGATGATGGTCGCGGGCAAGAAGATCGAAGAGCTGATCGCGCGTCTCGCGCAAAAGGCGCGCGCAGCGGGCATCCACCTGATTCTCGCGACGCAGCGCCCGTCCGTCGACGTGATCACGGGTCTCATCAAGGCGAACATTCCGACGCGCGTCGCGTTCCAGGTGTCGTCGAAAATCGACTCGCGCACGATTCTCGACCAGATGGGCGCCGAGTCGCTGCTCGGCCAGGGCGACATGCTGTTCCTGCCGCCCGGCACCGGCTACCCGCAGCGCGTACACGGCGCGTTCGTCGCGGACGAGGAAGTGCATCGGATCGTCGAGCATCTGAAGCAGTTCGGCGAACCGGAATACATCGAAGGGATTCTCGACGGCCCGGCGACGGATGGCGGCGGCACGCAGGATCTGTTCGGCGAAACGCCGGATGCGGAAGCCGACCCGCTGTACGACGAAGCCGTCGCGTTCGTCGTGCGTACGCGCCGCGCGTCGATCTCAGCCGTGCAGCGGCAGTTGCGCATCGGTTATAACCGCGCGGCGCGGCTCGTCGAGCAGATGGAAACGGCGGGCCTCGTGTCGGCAATGGGCATCAACGGCAGCCGCGAAGTGCTCGCGCCGGGCCCGGCGGAGTAAGCCGCTTTCGGGATTGAACGAGCGCCGCTGCGAGAACAAAAGAAATAGTCGAACGCAGCGGCGACACCCGTCTCTCTCACATCGCAGTCATCACGACGGCGACACCCACTTGAAGTCGACAGGCGATCCGATATCGATGCGCTTCGGGTTCGCTTCCAGCAGCCCGCTTTGCGGATCGCGACGGAACACGTACGCCGTATCGCTGTTCTGATTGCCAACGATCAGCCATTGCCCCGTCGGATCGATTGAGAATTCTCGCGGCGCTTTTCCAAGACTCGACTGACGGCCGACTTCCCGGATATGCCCGTTGCCGGGATCGACGGCGTAGATCACGATCTCGTTCGCATCGCCGCGATTGCTGGCGTACAGAAAGCGCCCGTCCGGCGACAGATGGATCGCGGCCGCGCCCACCTGCCCCTTGAAGCCGGGTTTCGTCATCGGCACGACCTGCAGTTGCGTAAGCTTGCCGTCGTCGTAATGAAATGCTGTGACAGTCGCCGTCAGCTCGCTCGTCAGATACGCGTACTTGCCGTCGGCGCTGAACACCAGATGGCGCGGGCCCGAGCCGGACTTCACATCGGTATAGCGTTTGTCCGTCGGGCCGAACAGGCCGCGGCTGCCGTCGGGCGTGTAGCGGTATGCATAGAGCTTGTCGGTGCCGAGATCCTGTGCGAACAGATACTTGCCGTCCGGCGAGAACACGGTCGAATGCACGTGCGCGTTGTCCTGGCGTCCCTTCACGGGACCGCCGCCTTCATGATGCACCGTCAGCACCGACGCGCCGACCTGGCCATCCGCCTGCAACGGAAACACCGCGAAGCTGCCGCCAGGGTTCGCGGCGACCGAGTAGTTGGCCGTCGTCAGATATTTGCCGTCCGGCGAGAGGCTCAGATAGCACGGATCGTTGCCATCCGACGACACGCGGTTCAGGAACGTTAATTGCCCGCTTTTTGCATCGAAACCGAACGCGCTGATGCCGCCGCGCTGATCGGCGGGGCCGTTGTCGCCAGGCTGCTCGTTGACGGAATAGACGTAGCGCCCGTCGCGCGACGCGATCACGTACGACGCATTGTCGGTCTTCGCGGACGATACCTGCGTTGCGTCGCCCGACTTCGTGTCGAAGCGATAGACATAGATGCCTTCGCTCTTCGGGCCGGTGTAAGTGCCGACGATCAGATCGTAGACGCCATCGGCGGGTGCGGCGGTCGTGCCTTGAGCGAAAGACTGCGTGGCGGCAATCGATACCATCAGTGTCAAACCTCTTATGATCGAACGGGCGGACAAGCGCGGATTCACGCGCAAACTGAAAGACTGTGGCACGGCACACGCTAAGGCTCGTGTACGACGCTGCATGACGACCTCCTGGCGAGACGGTTGTTCGGTTCGTGTGTGTCGCTGGTCTGCCGCGCGGCTCGATCGGAGCGTGCCGTTGTCGTAACGGATGCATGACGATTACGGCCTGCGCGCTGCGCGCCCTCGTGGCCCGGCCGCCGCCGCTGATCGTCGATGTCGTATTTGGGGCAAGTATAAGAGCGTTGCCTGCGCTCGCACAGTCAGATCCGCGTACGCAGGCTATCCGACAGGTTGTCTCTTACCGTCGTCAATTCGAACAAAAGGAGTCGCCATGAACATCCATCTCACGCTCGGCCCGCTCGTCGCGCTGATCGCCGGCATTCTCATTCTGATCGTGCCGCGCCTGCTCAACTTCATCGTCGCGCTTTATCTGATCATCATTGGGTTGATCGGGCTGTTCGGCGTCGGTGGCACGGCGCACTTGTGACGCATGCGCACGGACGCGTGCATGCGGGCGGGCCGCTGCGGGTCCGCATAGGTCGCACAGGTGCTAGACGCGCCGGGTGACTGCACTTCAGACGGGCGTAACGAAACGACGCGCAGCACCGCGCGGGCCGCTTGTCGCGGTCCGCGAGCGCACTGCGCGTGTTTGTTCTGAAGCTTGGCTGTTCCGGATAACGCGCGTCGCGTCAGCCGTTCGACAGTTGATCGAGGCGCCAGCGCCCCTGCAAGGACAGGCCACCGACGGCATAATGACCGTCGGCTTCGCTATAGCGCTTGAAGCAGGCGCGTTCGATCAGAAACGCTGCGGCGGTTTCCATCCCGTTGCGCGAGATGCCGAGCGTGCGGAAGTCGAGTGGAAGAAGCGAGTCGTCAGGCAATTGACTCGCGGCGGAAAGAATCGTGATGCAGTCAGATTTCGACGGGTTCAGCATGGCTTATCCTCGAAAACGGCGCCGTGGCTGCATACTGCAACACCGGACACCGGTGGGCTGCGATTCGTCAGAACTCACGTTTAAATTCGATTGTAAGCATCAAAAAATTGGATTGGCAATATCCCTGGATGCGCGGGTACATCTGCACCAGAATGCATCGCGCGAGTCCGGTAACTACGACGCTCGCGCACCGTTTCGCGCATGCGGGAACGTACTTATTACACGCCGACCGACGGCTTTACCATGTCTGCATCTATCGAAGACTATGCACTCATCGGCGACGGCCACACGGCCGCGCTGGTTTCGCGCGATGGTTCCGTCGACTGGCTGTGCTGGCCACGTTTCGACTCGGGCGCGTGCTTCGCCGCGCTGCTCGGCACCAAAGACAACGGCCGGTGGCTGATTGCGCCCGCGGCGGACGATGAAGCCGACGACGCCGTCGATGCCACCCCGAAGTCTGACGACCCACCGCGTTCGCAGGACGAAGCAGGTAAGGACGAGCGCGCGAAACCCTGCGCCAGGCCAGTGCCGCGCCAGGCGGATAAGCCGGGCACCGCGCGCACGGCGACGCGCGAGGACATGGCTGAGGCAGCGCAAACGGAAGCAGGCGGCGCGTCAGTCGCCCGCGACGACGGCGAGCTGGACTTCAGGAGCGGCTTTACGCGCGCGACGCGCCGCCGTTATCGCGGCGAAACGTTGATCCTCGAAACCGACTTCGAAACACCGGACGGCGCCGTCACGCTGATCGACTTCATGCCGCCCGGCAACGGCTGGTCGGAGATGGTCCGGATCGTCGTCGGCAAGCGCGGCACCGTGAAGATGCGCATGGAACTCGTGCTGCGCTTCGACTACGGCTTCTCGATTCCATGGGTCAGCCGCCTCGCGCGCGAGAGCGGCATCAAGGCGATCGCCGGACCGGACACCGTCGCGCTGCGCACGCCCGTCGACCTGCGCGGCGAGAACATGAAAACGGTCGCCGAGTTCACCGTATCGGAAGGCGAGCGCGTGCCGTTTTCGCTGACTTACAGCGAGTCGCATCTGAATATCCCGCCCGCGCGCGATCCGCACTCGGCCCTTGCCCGTACTGAGAACTACTGGCTCGAATGGTCGTCGCGCGGCACCGTCGAGGGCAAGTACGCGACCGCCATCCGCCGCTCGCTGCTGACGCTGAAGGCGCTCGCCTACGAGCCAACGGGCGGCATCGTCGCTGCGCCGACCACGTCGCTGCCCGAGAAGATCGGTGGCACGCGTAACTGGGACTACCGCTACGTGTGGTTGCGCGACGCAACGATCACGCTGCTCGCGATGATGCGCGGCGGCTACTACGAAGAGGCGCGCGCGTGGCGTTCGTGGCTGGGCCGCGTGATGGCCGGCTCGCCCGATCAGTTGCAGATCATGTATGGCCTCGCGGGCGAGCGGCGGCTGCCCGAGTTCGAAATCGACTGGCTGCCGGGTTATGAGAACTCGAAGCCCGTGCGCATCGGCAACAACGCGGTCGGGCAATTGCAGCTCGACGTGTACGGCGAAGTGATGAACGCGCTGCATCTGGCGCGTGTCGGCGGTTTGCAGGCGGACGAAACCGCGTGGAACGTGCAGTGCGCGATGTTGCGGCACCTCGAAACGATCTGGCAGGAACGCGACGAAGGCATCTGGGAAACGCGCGGCGGCCGTCAGCACTTCACGTTCTCGAAGGTGATGGCGTGGGTCGCGTTCGATCGCGCGATCAAATCGGCGGAAAAATTCGATCTGCCCGCGCCGCTTGAGCACTGGTACGAGGTGCGCGCGCAGATTCACTCGGACGTCTGCGCGAAAAGCTGGAATGCGCAACTCAATGCGTTCACGCAGACCTACGGCGGCGACGAACTCGACGCGAGCGTGCTGCTGATGCCGCTGCTCGGCTTTTTACCGCCTTCGGACCCGCGCATCACCGGCACCGTCAATGCGATCGAGAAAGACCTGATGCACGACGGCTTCGTGATGCGCTACCGCACCACCGAATTCGACGACGGCCTGCCGCCCGGCGAAGGGACGTTTCTCGCCTGCAGCTTCTGGATGGTCGACAACCTCGCGCTGCAGGGGCGCATCGACGACGCGCGCGCGATGTATGAGCGGCTGCTGTCGCTCGCAAACGACGTCGGGCTGCTCGCGGAGGAATACGATCCCGTCGGCGGGCGGCTTGTCGGGAATTTCCCACAGGGGTTTTCCCATGTGGCCCTCGTTCATACCGGACTGAATCTGATGAAACACGAGCAGGAGATGGCACACGCGACCGGGCAGCCGCCGCATGACGGCGAAAGCGGACAAGGCGGTCAGCCGCCCACTGGCACGCCTGATGCTGATATTCAGTCGTCGCCCGTCGTCTAAAGAAAGCTGACAAATTGTCGATGACGTAGATATGACATGCATGAGTGTGCTAACGCACTGTTGTTGCATTGCACAAATCGTATGCCTTCTATATCATCACCCGAACCAGACGGCCGATAATCGTCACCACCAACAATTCCACACGTAACCAGAACCGGCCCGCCTCGTCGCTGCGCGTTTAGACACGCTGCCCTGCGCGAACCGTTATAGCTGGAGCACCCATGCTCTATCAAATCCACGAATTCCAGCGGGCACTTTTGAGCCCGCTCACCGCCTGGGCTCAGGCTGCCTCGAAATCGTTTGCGAATCCGGCCAGTCCGCTCGCCTATGTGCCGGGCGCCACACGCCTGTCCGCTGGCTACGAGCTGCTGTACCGCCTCGGCAAGGACTACGAGAAGCCCGAGTTCAACCTGCACCAGATCGTCAAGGACGGCCATAACATCCCCATCGTCGAGCAGACGATCGTCGAAAAGCCGTTTTGCCGGCTGATGCGCTTCAAGCGCTATTCGGACGACAGCGACGCTGTCACGCAACTGAAGGAAGAACCCGTCGTGCTGGTGTGCGCGCCGCTGTCGGGTCACCATTCCACGCTGCTGCGCGACACCGTCAAGACGCTGCTGCAGGATCACAAGGTGTACATCACAGACTGGATCGACGCGCGCATGGTGCCGATCGAAGACGGTACGTTCGATCTCGACGATTACATCGCGTACATCCAGGAATTCATCCGCCACATCGGCGCGAAGAATCTGCACGTGATCTCGGTGTGCCAGCCTACCGTTCCCGTGCTCGCCGCCATTTCGCTGATGGCGAGCCGCGGCGAAGACACGCCGCGCACGATGACGATGATGGGCGGCCCGATCGACGCGCGGAAAAGCCCCACGGCCGTCAATTCGCTGGCGACGCAGCATTCGACCGAATGGTTCGAAAACAACGTCATTTACAACGTGCCACCGAACTATCCGGGCTTCGGCCGCAAGGTGTATCCGGGTTTTCTGCAGCACACGGGCTTTGTCGCGATGAATCCGGAACGTCACGCGGCTTCGCACTGGGACTTCTATCAAAGCCTTCTGCGCGGTGACGAAGAAGATGCGGAAGCGCACCGCCGTTTCTATGACGAATACAACGCGGTGCTCGACATGGCTGCGGAATACTATCTGCAGACCATCCGCGTCGTGTTTCAGGAGTTCAGCCTCGCGGAAGGCACGTGGGAAGTGAACGGCGAACTGGTACGCCCGCAGGACATCACGAAGACCGCCCTCTTCACGATCGAAGGCGAACTCGACGACATCTCCGGCAGCGGCCAGACGCGCGCCGCGCATGAGCTGTGTACGGGCATCCCCGAAAAGGATCGCCGCCATTTCACGGCGGAAAAGTGCGGGCACTACGGCATCTTCTCGGGCCGTCGCTGGCGCACCATCATCTATCCGCAGTTGCGCGACTTCATCCTCGAGCACACGCCGAAGGCGACGACACGCAAGACGGAAGAGCGCGTCGAAGCGTAAGCGCACATCGGCGCAAGCCGCGTGCCGCGGGCGCAGCCAAATGTTGCGCCTGCATCGAACGGATTGCAGCGGATTCCAGCGGATACGAAAACGGCCTCTTGCGAGGCCGTTTGTCCGTCAGGCGTTCAGGCTTAGCGACGCATCAGATACGCAAGCAGGATTTCGGTGTTCATCTGGATCACTTCGCTGCGCTCGGCGGCTGCGCTGAAATCGCGGCCAAGCGTGGCTTCGAGCGTGAAGCGGTTCGACACGATGTAGTAGCCCATCCCCGACAGCGTCACATAGAAGCGCAGCGGATCGACGTTCGTGCGAAACAGGCCTGCGCGCTGGCCGCGCTCGAGTATCGAGCCCAACGTGGCAACGATCGGCGAGATCATTTCGCGAATGCGCGTGGACTTCTGCATATAGCGCGCCTCGTGCAGATTCTCGTTGTTCACGAGTCTCAGCAATTCGGGGTGATCGCGATAGTAATCCCACACGAAATGCGCGAGCCGCGTGACGGCCTCGACAGGCGCGACGCCTGCGAGATCGAGCGTGCGCTCGGCTTCCGTGAGCGCGCTGAACGCGTGTTCGAGGACTGCCGTGAAAAGCTGCTCCTTGCTACCGAAGTAGTAGTAGAGCATGCGTTCATTGGTCTCCGCGCGGCGGGCGATCTGGTCGACGCGTGCGCCGAACAACCCACCATTCGCGAACTCTTCGGCCGCCGCGAGCAGAATGCGGCGACGGGTGCCTTCAGGATCTCTTTTGATTTTCGGCTGATTCATGGTGGCATGTGCTTCGTGAGCCGCGTTATCCGGATCGCTCGCCGTCCAATTGCCTGGCCTTGCAACGGCGGCGCTGCGCGGGGCTGGTTGGTGGGAACACCTTCCTGCGGTCTTACAAAAAAGCGCTTCGATTATGGCACATGCTTCGGTAATAACAACTGGGGAAATCGGCGATAATACGCATTTGACCGATCGACGAACGCCCTTGCAGCGCCGCGTTGACGGTTGCCCTCGCGGCCCGGCGCCCCACGCGGTTTGCGCGATCTGCGAATGCGTCTCGGTGCATACCCGATAATGCACACCAAACGGTGCGCACCCAATGGCGCACACCAAACGGTGCGGTTGATACCGCATCCATTCGATCACACGCATTCGCCGCGCCGGTGAACGGCAACAGCATGTCCCCCACGTCTTGACCGTGACAGAAACCAAAACACTCGCGGATCTCATCGAAGATCTGCTGCCCCAGACACAATGCACGAAGTGCGGCTATCCCGACTGCCGTGCTTACGCCTTAGCCATCGCGCAGGGCGAGGCCAGCTACAACCAGTGCCCGCCCGGCGGCGCGGAAGGCGTCGCGCGGCTCGCGAAGCTGCTCGGCAAGCCCGTGATTCCCCTCAATCTGGACCATGGCGTCGAGCGGGCGCGGCCCGTCGCGTTCATCGACGAGAGCCTGTGTATCGGTTGCACGCTGTGCATGCAGGCTTGCCCTGTCGATGCAATCGTCGGCGCACCGAAGCAGATGCACACGATGGTCGCCGAACTGTGTACGGGCTGTGACCTGTGCGTGCCGCCCTGCCCCGTCGACTGCATCGAAATGATCCCCGTCACGGGCGACAAGACAGGCTGGGACGCGTGGAGCCAGCAACAGGCGGACGCCGCGCGCACGCGTCACGACGGTCGCCTCGCGCGCCTCGCTGCGGATCGCGAAGCGGCAGAGGCGCGCGCGGCAGCCAAACGCGCGGCGGCGGTGTCGGCGAGTTCGCCGGCCCGGGCTGCGCCCGTCGTTGGCCCCGCCCCAACAGAAACGATAGTCGAAGCAGCCGCCGCGCCCGTCGCCGACGCCGAAGCGAAGAAACGCGCGATCATCCAGGCCGCGCTCGAACGCGCGCGCGCGAAGAAGGCGGAAAACGCCGCGCAAGGTCTCGGCCCCAGGAACACAACCGATATCAGCGCAGAAACGCAAGCGCAGATCGACGAAGCCGAGGCACGCCGTCGTCGGCTGGGTATTGCTAACGACAGTTCCGAATCCACACCCAAGCAAGACGTCGATCAACCCAAAAAGTCCTGACCGAGCCGCATGAACGCGACCAAACGACGTGCGATCTACGAGACGCTCCAGAGCCTGAACCCACATCCGACGACCGAACTGGAATACTCGACACCGTTCGAGTTGCTGATCGCCGTGATGTTGTCCGCGCAAGCAACGGACGTCTCCGTGAACAAGGCGATGCGCCGGATGTTTCCCGTCGCCAACACGCCGCAGAAGGTGTTCGACCTCGGCGAGGAAGGTGTCGCCGACTACATCAAGACGATCGGCCTGTATCGCACGAAAGCGAAGAACGTGATCGCGACGTGCCGCATCCTGCTCGACCAGTACGGCGGCGAAGTGCCCGCCGAGCGGGAAGCACTCGAAAGTCTGCCGGGCGTCGGCCGCAAGACGGCGAACGTCGTGCTGAACACGGCATTCGGCCAGCCGACCATCGCCGTCGATACGCACATCTTTCGGGTTGCCAACCGAACGGGCCTCGCGCCAGGCAAGGATGTACGCGCTGTCGAACTGGCGCTGGAAAAATTCACGCCCGCCGAGTTCCTGCAGGATGCGCATCACTGGCTGATCCTGCACGGGCGCTATGTGTGCAAGGCGCGCCGGCCGGAATGCTGGCATTGCGTGATCGAGCCGCTGTGCGAGTTCAAGCCGAAGACGCCGCCGCCTGATCTGTGACGCTGCGGCGCTTGCGCCATCCGTCTGCGCGCGCTGCGGTCGCGGCGTAAAATGAACGGCTGCTGGCGACGTCCGAGCCGACGCACAGCGCAAACAGCCGGCCCCACTCGCTTTCACCGTCCGAAGTCCATCGATGTTCAATCCCAGCCGCGACGAAGTCCGCCGTTTTTTCACCGACACCTGGCGCAAGCAGCGCGCGGGTGAAATCCTGACGCCGCTCGAAGCCATCGCCGCCGACTGGATCATCGAGCATCCGGAGTATCACGCCGAACTCAAGGACGCCGAGGCCGCTTCGGCGCAGGACTACTCTCCCGAACGCGGGCAGACCAATCCATTCCTGCATCTGTCGATGCATCTCGCGATCAGCGAACAGTTGTCGATCGATCAGCCACCCGGCATTCGCGCCGCGCACGACCGGCTCGCCGCGCGCCTCGGCTCCACGCACGACGCGCAGCACGCGATCATGGAGTGCCTCGGCGAAACGATCTGGGAAGCGCAGCGCACCAACACGCCACCCGATACGGACGCCTATCTGCAGCGCATCGAGCGCCGCGCGTCGCGCGACTGACTGACGGCGCGAACCTTCGCGCCAGCTGAAACCCGTCGCATGAAAACAAACACCCCGCCACGGCGGGGTGTTTGTCGTGATCCGTCAGCGAACGTGCAGCGGCTTACTTCTTCTGCACGAGGTCGCCGTCCAGCGATTCGATGTACGCGGCGATGTCCTTCATGTCGCTCGGCGACAGGCTTTGCACCTGGGCCTGCATGATCGCGTTGTTGCGGCCGAGGTGCGGGTTGCCCGTGCCCATCTGATACTGGCGCAGCGCCCAGTAGACGTAATCCGCGTGCTGACCGGCGAGCTTCGGATATTCGGGCGTCACGGGCTTGTTCAGATTCGGGCCGTGGCAGGCCGCACAGTTGTGGCTCTCGGAGAGCGCCTTGCCGTTGGCGGCATCCGCCGCGTGCGCGTTCGATGCGACGACAAAACCGGCCAGCGCGAGCGTCGCGCATGCAGCCTTGACCACCGTATGAAGTGCGTGGGGATGCTTCTTCATGGATTCTCCTGTGTCGACGGACGTCTGCGCTTTAGCGCCTACCGCCGTCCCATGCAAACTGGTTGCGCCGCGAACTGAATGAGCCGATGACGCGCTGGCGCGCGCCACCCGTCATTTGTCGGGATTATTCTTCGAAGAGGCCGTCTGCACCGAGTAATACGCGGCGATGTCGGCGATGTCCTGGTCGGTCAGCGTCACGGCGATTGCATGCATCGTGTCGAAATGGCGGTCGCCCTTTTTGTACGCGTGCAGCGCGTTTTCCAGGTAGGTCCGGTTCTGGCCGCCCAGCATCGGCACCCGGTACACCTCGGGGTAAGCCGTACGATAGTCGGGAATACCGTGACAGCCGATACACATCGCGACCTTGCCCTGTCCCGCCTTGGCGTCGCCCACGATATCCGCTGCCTGCGCAGTTGCCGCCAAAGTTGCCGCAAAACCCGCGGCCACCGACATCGCTGCGACCACGACATGTTTGCCAACGAATTTGTTCATAGCTCTTTTAACCTGGCTTGAGGGGGAACGGGCGCCCAAAAAGGCTACGGCCTGCGCCGTTTTACTTGTCTGGGTTGCCACGCAGGCCAAAAAAATCGGCCCAATTGTACCGCGACGCCGCGCCGGGCGTCCACCGGACAGGACCCGACCCCTGCCCCGGCAGAGCGCCGCGCCACAAGGCGTCGCGCGAAATGCCGAAATGGGACAGTCATAACCGGCTTCCATCCGGGCGCGGCGGATTGCCGCATGCGGAAATCCGTCTCTTGCACGCGCCGCGCATACCGTCCGACGCGGCTGACACCTTACGCGCGCCCCGCGGAGCACAACAGGCCTTCTGACTTATACTGGAATTTTTCCCGAACGAGCGTCCTGTCATGCGTTTCGAAGGCTCATCGCAATACGTCGCCACCGACGACCTCAAGCTCGCGGTCAATGCCGCGATGACGCTCAGGCGGCCCCTGCTGATCAAAGGCGAGCCGGGCACGGGCAAGACGATGCTCGCAGAGGAAGTCGCGGCGGCCCTCGACATGCCGCTGTTGCAGTGGCACATCAAGTCCACCACAAAGGCACAGCAGGGTCTGTACGAATACGACGCCGTATCGCGTCTGCGCGATTCGCAGCTCGGCGACGAGCGCGTGAAAGACATTCGCAACTACATCGTCAAGGGCGTGCTGTGGCAGGCGTTCGAGTCGGATGAACAATCGGTGCTGCTGATCGACGAAATCGACAAGGCCGACATCGAGTTTCCGAACGATCTGCTCCGCGAACTCGACCGCATGGAGTTCTACGTGTACGAGACGCGCGAGCTGGTGAAGGCGAAGCACCGGCCGCTCGTCATCATCACGTCGAACAACGAGAAAGAACTGCCTGACGCGTTCCTGCGCCGCTGCTTCTTCCACTACATCAAGTTCCCCGATCCGTCGACGATGCAGCAGATCGTCGAAGTCCACTACCCGGGCATCAAGCAGGAATTGCTGCGCGCCGCGATGGAAAGCTTCTTCGAGCTGCGCAACGTGTCGGGGCTGAAGAAGAAACCGTCCACCTCCGAACTGCTCGACTGGCTCAAGCTGCTGCTCGCCGAAGACATTCCGCCCGAAGCGCTGCGCTCGAAGGATCAGAAGCAGATTGTGCCGCCGCTGCATGGCGCGCTGCTGAAAAACGAACAGGACGTGAGCCTGTTCGAGCGGCTCGTTTTCATGAACCGCAACAACCGCTGATTGCGCGACTGACGCCAGGCGAACACGGATCGGAGACAAGGGCATGCTGATCGACTTTTTCTACACGCTGCGCGCCGCGAAGCTGCCCGTTTCCGTGAAGGAATACCTGACGCTGCTCGAAGCGTTGAAGGAAAGCGTGATCCAGCCGTCGCTGGACGAGTTCTACTACCTCGCGCGCATGACGCTCGTGAAGGACGAGCAGTATTTCGACAAGTTCGACCAGGCGTTCGGTGCGTATTTCAACGGCGTTGCGCAGAAGGCCGATCTCGCGATGGACGTGCCGCTCGACTGGCTGAAAAAGAAGCTGCAACGCGATCTCAGCCCAGAGGAGAAAGCGCAGATCGAAAAGATGGGCGGCCTCGACAAGCTGATGGAGCGCCTGAAGGAACTGCTCGACGAGCAGAAAGGCCGTCACGAAGGCGGCAACAAATGGATCGGCACGGCCGGCACGTCGCCGTTCGGCAATGGCGGCTACAACCCGGAAGGCATCCGCATCGGCGGCGAATCGTCGGGCAGCCGGACGGCCACCAAGGTGTGGGACCAGCGCGCCTACCGCGACTATGACGATCAGGTCGAAATCGGCACGCGCAACATCAAGGTCGCGCTGCGCCGCCTGCGCCGGTTCGCGCGCGAAGGCGCCGCCGAAGAACTCGATCTGCCCGACACGATCCGCAGCACGGCCGCGAACGCCGGCTGGCTCGACCTCAAGATGGTCCCGGAGCGGCACAACAACGTGAAGGTGCTGATGCTGCTCGACGTCGGCGGATCGATGGACGATCACATCAAGCGCACGGAAGAGCTGTTCTCGGCCACGAAAGCCGAGTTCAAGCACCTCGAGTTCTACTACTTCCACAACTGCGTCTACGATTTCCTGTGGAAGAATAACCGCCGCCGCCATGTCGAGCGGATGGCGACGTGGGACGTGCTGCACAAGTTCACGCCCGACTACAAGCTGATCTTCGTCGGCGACGCGACGATGAGCCCCTACGAAGTCCTCCAGGCGGGCGGTTCGGTCGAATACAACAACGCCGAAGCGGGCGCCGTCTGGCTGCGGCGGCTTGCCGACCATTTCCCGCATCACGCGTGGCTGAACCCGGAACCGGAAGGCTTGTGGGAATACCGGCAGTCGGTTTCGGTTATACGTGAAGTGCTCGGCCACCGGATGTATCCGCTAACGCTCGCCGGCCTCGAAACGGCGATGCGCACGCTAAGCAAGTAAGATCCCGGGTTTTGCCCATCTGCCGGACGAGCCGAAGCGCAACGACGCCGCGGCCGCAGCGGCATTGCGCGCGCTGCCCGGCCAGCACTCACTACACCAACGACGCTACACAGAGACACGCAGGATGACCTCTTCTTCCCCCGACCTCTCCCCCGCCGCGCGCACGCCGCTGCGGCCATTCGCCGATACGTCCCTGTCCGCGCTCGTCGCGGGTTTCGTCGCGATGATGACGGGCTACACCAGTTCGCTCGCGCTGATGTTCCAGGCAGGCCGCGCCGCGCATCTGACGGACGCACAGATCTCCTCCTGGATCTGGGCGCTGTCGATGGGCATGGCGCTCTGCACGATCGGCCTGTCGCTGCGGTTTCGCGCGCCCATCGTGGTCGCGTGGTCGACGCCCGGCGCGGCGCTGCTCGTTTCGTCGCTGCCGCACGTCGCCTATCCGGAGGCGATTGGCGCGTTCGTCGTGTGTGCGCTGTTGCTGACGCTTGTCGGCCTCACAGGCTGGTTCGACACGCTAATGAAGCGGATTCCGGCCGGCATCGCGGCCGCGTTGCTGGCGGGCATCCTGTTCGAGATCGGCATCGAGATTTTCCGCGCTGCGCAATTCCAGACAGCGCTCGTGCTGGCGATGTTCTTCACCTACCTCGTCATCAAGCGTTTTGCGCCGCGCTATGCGATTCCGGCGACGCTCGTCGTCGGCACGGCCGTTGCAGGCGCGCTCGGGCTGCTCGATTTCAGCCGCTTTCATGTGGCCTTCGCCGTGCCTGTGTTGACGCTGCCCGCGTTTTCGCTGTCGGCGGTGATCAGCATCGGCATTCCGCTGTTTGTCGTGGCGATGGCGTCGCAGAACGTGCCGGGCATCGCCGTGCTGCGCGCGGATGGCTACGAGACACCGTCCGCGCCGCTGATCGCGACGACGGGCGCGGCTTCGCTGCTGCTCGCGCCATTCGGATCGCACGGCGTGAACCTCGCGGCGATCACGGCCGCCATCTGCACCGGGCGCGAAGCGCACGAAGACCGGAACAAGCGCTATATGGCGGCAGTCTGGTGCGGCGTGTTCTATCTGATCGCGGGCATTTTCGGCGCGACGATCGCCGCGCTGTTCGGCTCGCTGCCGAAGGCGCTGGTGGTGTCGGTGGCGGCGCTCGCGCTGTTCGGTTCGATCATGAGCGGCCTCACCAACGCCATGCAGGACCCACGGCAGCGCGAAGCTGCGCTCGTCACGTTCATGGTGACGGCATCCGGCTTGACGTTGCTGTCGATCGGCTCGGCATTCTGGGGACTCGTGGCAGGGCTGGTGACGCATGGCGTACTGAACGCACGGCGCGGCTGACGAAAGCGACAAGTAAGCGGGAAAGCGAAAGGCGGAAAGCGCCTGGCGACATGGCGCGAACGGACGGAGGGTGCCCCTGTCAAACCAGCATCATCCGATCCGCCATAGAATAGAAGTAGCGGGCGGCGTTCCACGGTAACATCCCCGGTTTCAGACGTGGACATCGCAGATGACGCGCCTGCGCGGCCGCTCACGTGGCAAAGCGACGGCAAAGCGAGGTGCATGGCGGCCTCGCGCCGCGTCATCATTTCCTGGACCATGGCGCGCGTGCGCCTCGAAGCGAAGGCTCGACATGACTACTGCACTCGATCAACTCAAGCAATACACCACGGTCGTCGCGGACACCGGCGACTTCCAGCAACTCGCGCAATACAAGCCGCAGGACGCGACGACGAACCCGTCGCTGGTCCTGAAGGCCGTGCAGAAGGACGAGTACAAGCCGCTGCTCGAAAAGACCGTGCGCGATCACGCGTCGAAGCCCGTCAGCACGATCATCGACAACCTGCTGATCGCCTTCGGCACCGAAATCCTCAAGATCGTGCCGGGCCGTGTATCGACGGAAGTCGACGCACGTTTGTCGTTCGACACGAAGGCGTCGATCGAGAAAGGACATGAACTCATCAAGATGTACGAGGCGAAGGGCATTGGCCGCGAGCGCGTGCTGATCAAGCTTGCTTCGACGTGGGAAGGCATCCGCGCCGCCGAAGTGCTGCAGAAGGACGGCATCCGCTGCAACATGACGCTGCTGTTCTCGCTGGCGCAGGCTGTCGCCGCCGCGGAAGCGGGCGCGCAACTGATTTCGCCGTTCGTCGGCCGCATCTACGACTGGTACAAGAAGAACGCCGGCAGCAACTGGGACGAGGCGCGCGACGGCGGCGCGAACGATCCGGGCGTGCAATCGGTGCGCCGCATCTACGCGTACTACAAGAAGTTCGGCTACAAGACGGAAGTGATGGGCGCGAGCTTCCGCACCACCAGCCAGATTCTCGAACTGGCCGGCTGCGATCTGCTGACCATCAGCCCCGATCTGCTGCAAAAGCTGCAGGACAGCACCGACAAGGTCGAGCGCAAGCTGGTGCCGGAAGCGTCCAAAGACGCCGACATTGCCCGCGTGCCGACGGACGAAGCGTCATTCCGCTTCCTCGTCAACGACGAGGCAATGGCCACCGAGAAGCTCTCCGAAGGCATTCGCGTATTCGCAGCGGATGCCGTCAAGCTCGAGAAGGTGATCGAAGGTCTGCGTTAAGACCGGCTCGCCTGATTCACTGCGCAAGCAAGGCGCGCGGGGCCCGCAAGGCCCCGCGCGCTTTTTTGTTTGTCGCCCGTTTTGCGCCGCTTTTCTCTACCGCTTCGCGCGCATTCTTTTCCCAATGTGTAAGCGCACTGTCTGCGCTTCGGCACGTTTTACTTCGGTCAACACAGTTTCACATTCGACGCTGCAGCGGCGACTACAATCGTTGGCACGCGTGCGTTCAGTCGCACTCCGTCACTGCGCGTCCGCGCGAAACGACGTCTCAATTCCATTGACAGGAGACAACGATGCAAGTCCAGCCCTATCTGTTTTTCAATGGCCGTTGTGAAGAAGCGCTGAAGTTCTACGGCGAGAAGCTCGGCGCACAAGTGCTGTTCCAGATGCGTTTCCGGGACGCGCCGCCGAACCCGCAGCAACCCATCCGCCCCGGCACCGAAGACAAGATCATGCACGCGTCGGTCAAGATCGGTGCGACGGAACTGATGGCGTCGGACGGCAACTGTGACGACACGCCCGGCTCCGGCACGCACACGGGCTACGGCCTGTCGATCACCGTCGACGATCCGTTGCAAGGCGAAAAGACCTTCAACGCGATGTGCGAAGGCGGCAATGTCGTGATGCCGTGGCAAGCGACGTTCTGGAGCACGGGCTTCGGCATGGTCGTCGACAAGTTCGGCGTGATGTGGATGGTCACCAACCCGCACGAAGGCGACAAGCACGCAAGCTGATTCGTCATTGCCGCGCGGACGCATCGCTCGCGCCGCGTTCGATGTTCCAGTTCGGCTCGCTCGCCGCGAGCAGCGCGCGCAAGCGTTCCACCTGCTCGGCGAAGCGCTGCGCGAGCCAGTATGGCCCCTGTAAATCAGGGGCCATTTCTTCGCACGGAGTCTGCGCGCCCTGCTTCGCTTCCGGCGTCGATGATGTCGCCGCGTCCGGCATCCGGAACTGTGTCGCACCTGCGAAGCGCAACGCACGCGCCGCAGCGAGCAGCGTCAGGCGCACCGCGTTCGCCTCTTCGCCGCAGCGTTGCGCGAACGCGTCGCGCCGATCCGGATGCGCGAGCGTGCCCGTCGACAGCATTTCGAGCGCGCTCAGCATCGAACGATGCAAGCGCTGGATCTCATCTAGCTTCCCAATGGGCAGATCGATTTCCTTGGCCACCGACGGCATCAGCGATCGCAACTGCACCAGCCGCTTGCCCATGCGAATGAACGTGGCAATCTGCTCGTCGCTGCCGACGGGTACGCCCGTCGTCATCCGCGTGTAGATGCGCGCGCATTCGCGCAGATTGTCGGCGAGCAGATAGCGCCATGAGTACGTCGCGTGCAACGGCAGCGCAAACGAAAACGCCAGCGCGATCGCAATGCCGATCAGCACGTTCAGCGTGCGCCAGAGCCCCGTTTCGATCATGTTGTCGCCGTGTCCCGCGACGATGCACATCGTGATCGCCGTCAGCAGCGCGACGTAACCCGCGCTGCCGATCGCAAACCACGCGCAAACGGCGGCAATCACCGACATCAGCACGTAGGTAAGCGTCAGCGAATCGAACAGGTTCTGCTGCAGGATCAGCGCAAGACCGAGCGTCGCGCCGAGCAGCGTGCCCGCCGCGCGCTCCGCCGCTTTCTTGCGGATGTTGCCGTGATGCTGCAAGCCGCCGATCACCACCAGCAGCGTCACCGACGACCAGATGCCGTGCGGAATATCGATGCCCGTCGTCGCGAGGATCGACACGAGCATCGCGAGGCCGACGCGCAGGCTGTGGAAGAACTTGGCGTGGCGATAACGGTAATAAGGCGACGTGACCGCGCGCACGAGCCGGCCGATGCGCGTGCGACGCGGCGCAAGACGCGCGGCGACGGCGTCGTTCGTTCCCGGCGGCGTGCCGGTGACCGGCTTGCCCGGCGGCTTCGGTTGCGGGTCGGCGAGAGCCATCGGTCATCCCAGTTTGGGGTTGCGCGGCAAAGACAGCGACCACACGAGCATAAACGATGTCGGCCCAGGACCGCACTGGCATCCGGCCATTCGCGTCCACAGATCCCGCGCGCCGCGCCAGAAAAAAAGCCCGCAGCATTCGCTGCGGGCTTTCCTGTCAGGCAATCAACCGACGCAAGATCAGGCTTCGTGTACGTCCAGATAATCCTCCGGACGCGTGCGGTCTTCGGCGTGCTTCATGCCGATTCCGCGCACCACGAGGCTGGCGACGACCGACACCACCAGATTGACGATCAACGACCACACAGCCGCATAACCCGGAATCGCGAGGCCACCGACATGGATCGTGTAGATCGAGCCCGCGAGCTTCAGCGAAATCGCCATCCACGTGCCGACGGCGATGCCCACCGCCCAGCCGAGCAGCAGTCCGCGATAGTCGAGCACGCGCGTGTAGAGACCGAGCACGATGGCGGGCAGCGTCTGAATGATCCAGATGCCGCCGAGCAGTTGCAACTGGATCGCATACGTCAGCGGCAAACCGAGAATGAACGCGACGGCGCCGACCTTCACGATCAGCGACACGAGCTTGGCGATGTTGGTCTCCTGCTCGTGCGACATGTTGCGGTTAACGAACTCCTTGTGGATGTTGCGCGTGTACAGGTTCGCGGCAGCAATCGACATGATCGCGGCGGGCACCAGCGCGCCGATGCCGATCGCCGCGAACGCGACGCCGACGAACCACGACGGGAAGAAGTGCAGGAACAGCGCGGGCACCGCGAAGTTCGGGCCGAAGGCCTTGAAGTACGGCGCGAACTCCGGCATGTCCTTCACGCCCGCAGCGAGTGCCATGAAGCCGAGCAGCGCGAGCAGACCGAGCACTAGCGAGTACGCGGGCAACATCGCCATGTTGCGGCGGATCGTGTTGCCCGACGACGACGACAGAACGGCCGTGATCGAGTGCGGGTACAGGAACAGCGCGAGCGCCGATCCCATCGCCAATGTCGCGTACGCGCTATAGCCGTTCAGACTCGACACGTCCGGTGCCTTGAGCAGCAGCTTGGCAGGCGGCACGGCGCTGAAGATATGCCCGAAGCCGCCCAGTTGCGGCGGAATCACGATGATTGCCGCAGCGATCGTGATGTAGATCAGCACGTCCTTGACGACGGCGATCATGGCCGGCGCGCGCAGACCCGACGTGTACGTGTACGCGGCGAGGATCGCGAAGGCGATGATCAGCGGCAGATCGCCGACGAAGCCCTTCGTATCGAAGCCGAGCGCGCCGATCACCACTTCGATGCCGACCAGTTGCAGCGCGATGTACGGCATCGTCGCGACGATGCCCGTCACGGCGACGGCAAGCGCGAGCATGCGGCTGCCGTAGCGCGCGCTGACGAAGTCGGCGGAGGTCACGTAGCCTTGACGCTTCGAGATGCTCCACAGCTTTGGGAACACGACGAACGCGAACGGATAGATCAGGATCGTATAAGGCAGCGCGAAGAAACCCGTTGCGCCTGCGCCGAACACGAGTGCGGGGACGGCGATGAACGTGTAGGCGGTGTACAGGTCGCCGCCCAGCAGGAACCACGTGACGACCGTGCCGAAGCGCCGGCCGCCGAGGCCCCACTCTTCCAGATGCGCGAGATCGCCTTTACGCCAATGCGCGGCGATGAAGCCGAGAATCGTGACACCGATGAAGAACAGAACGAAGACGAAGGTTGCGGTGGCGTTCATCGAGCACCTCCCTTCGAGCGGTTTTTCGTTTTGAAGTACACGACGGCCGTAATCACCGCGCTGATCAGCACCCACAGGAGCTGATACCAGTAGAAGAACGGGAAGTCGAATAGCACGGGTTCGATCTTGTTGTATGACGGCACCCAGATCATCGCGATCCAGGGTAACAGCAACAGCCACAGCCAGTGCTTGCTGGCCTTGTTGGCGTCGGCGTCGTGAGCCATGACGTCTCCTCTTACCTTTTATTGAATTGTGTCCCGCGTCTGGCGGGCAGATGGACCCGGCTGCGGATAGCAGACTGGGCGCCCCGAAAGCCCCGAAAGAGTATCGGAGTGGCGAACGACCGGTCAAGCAGGGGTGACCCTAAACGCAACGGTGTTGTCAATACACGAAACGTCGCAGAGTGTGAGATCGGATACGAAAGCAGACATCTCCGCTGCTTCGTTGAGACGCGCGGCGCGATGCCGGCTGAATGAATGTCGAGGCCGCCGTGCCGGGCGAGGCACGGCGGTTGCGCGAGCGCACGCACTGGCGTGGCACCCGCGCGGGGATTGTCAGATCGCGAACGTGTCGTTCTGGCCCGTCGATTCCTGCAGGCCCTTGACCCACTTGCGTGCGGGCAATGCGAGCTTTGCCTCGATCAGCTTCGCGCGCTCCTGCAACTGCGCGAACGGCACGTCGATTGCCGGGCCCGAGAATGCGATCGCGATGCGGTTGCCATCGTGTACTTCGGGCAGCGCGATCACGCGTCCATCGAAGGCTTCGTTCAGGCGCTTCATATTGCGCACGAAGCTCGGATGATCGCCGAACAGGTTGACGGTGACGACGCCCGCTTGCGTGAGACACGCGCGCGCGGCGCGATAGAAAGCGACGCTGTCGAGCACGGGGCCACGCGCGGTCGCGTCGTACAGATCGATCTGCAATGCGCCGATCGTGTCGTGGTTCGCGCGGTCGTTGACGAATTCCCATGCGTCGGTTTCACGCACGGTGAGGCGCGCGTCGTCGGCAGGCAGGCTGAACATCGTGCGCGCCGCAATCACGACGGCGGGATTCAGTTCGACGGCTTCGACCTGTGCGCGCTTCAGGTAGCG
The DNA here is from genome assembly GCF_900100565.1 of Paraburkholderia steynii. Taxonomy (NCBI): domain Bacteria; kingdom Pseudomonadati; phylum Pseudomonadota; class Betaproteobacteria; order Burkholderiales; family Burkholderiaceae; genus Paraburkholderia; species Paraburkholderia steynii. The sequence continues at coordinate 63,710 of NZ_FNDI01000011.1, forward strand.
GTGCGCGAACTTTGTCAACGAGCCGGTGCCGAGGCCTAGCTGCACGATACGATTCGGCGTTTCGAGGAACAGCAGCCAGGCCATCATCTGCTGCGCGTATTCGAGTTCGATATGATCGGGCTTTGACAGACGCATCGCGCCTTGCACCCATTCCGTGCCGAAGTGCAGGTAGCGCACGCCGCCTTCTTCCGAGAACGTCACGGGCGCGAAGCGCGGCTTGCGCGGGGCTTCGATCACCGACGCTTTCGCGACGTCGCTGAAGTCGTCTTCGTCGCGCGACGCGCGGGTTTTTGCGCGCGAAATGCGTTGCTTAGGCGCAGCGGATTGATTGTTGCGGAAAGCACGCGCCTCGGCCGAAGCACGCTTGATCAGTTTCGTCATGTGAGGATCTCGCGCCACAGGCGCAATTTTTGGTCGAACGAGAGCATAGCATTGGCGGGGCTGGAGGACGGGAGGACCAGCGTCTCGTAGCCCGCCTCCGCGATCACAGGCGCAAAGCGCCCCGCCGTCTTGCCGTTGAAGCAAACCTTCTTCAGCTTCGGCGCGTACTCGCGAAACGAAGCGAAGTCGTTTGGCGTCGCGTTGCGGATCGCCACATCGAGACTACCCTCACGCGTACATGCGGCCAGCACGTCCCACACGCCGATGCCATGCTTCAACACGCGCTCGAGACGCGTCGGGTAATCGAGTTCGTGCAGCGGTTCGCCGATCACCGCGCCGAGCAAACGCCAGAACTGGTTACGCGGATGCGCGTAATACTGTGTCGCCACCAGCGACGCTTCACCGGGAAAGCTGCCGAGTATCAGCGTATGTGTACACTCGGCGACGACGGGTGGAAAGCCGCGCAGCATCAGCGCACCTCGCCCTGCTTGCCGGCACGTTTCGCGTTGACATCAGCACGCGATGCCGTGTGGTCGAGCGCCTGTCCATGATCGCGCGGCACCGGTTGCGCCGCCGCGTGCTTGTGATCGCGCATCGCGAGACGCGTCCACAGCGCGGGCAGCATGACTTCCGTGACCATCAATGGCTCGCCGTAGCGCTCGAATACGGAACGTCGCGCGAGCAACGCGTGGATATGCGCGTCACCCATTTCTCGCAAAGCAAGACGATGCAGCGGATGCCGCGCCGTCAAGCGTCGGCTGACCAGCGACGAACGCGACACACTGCTGTCGCTATACAACAGTTCCGCAAGCGGACGCGTGCGCAGACGGCGCATCGCCTGCCACACGCCCGTGCTCGCCGCGAGCGGCACGATGCTGTGCGCGGCGACGAACGGCTTTCCATCGACCGATAACACCACCTCACGCACCCACACGGGCGTGCGCGGCGCGATGGCGAGCGCGGTGGTTTCGTCGTCGAAGGGCAAATCGACGGCCTCGCGCGTCACGCGCACCGTGACGGCGCCGAGCGTGCGCAAGTGCGCCGTCAGCGAACCGCCACGTGTGAGCCAGTCTTTTTGATCAGGCGAGAACACTGGAAGGGGCGCGACGCGCCAATGCGCGTCGGCAGCATCGAAACGGATAGGCATGGGCCGCATTATAGGATGCGCGGCACATCCGCTCCTTTCAGCTAGAAATCTCCTTACTCACGCGCAGACTAATCCGGTATGCAGTTCAGAACGGTCTGCTACCCATGCGAAAAGCCGCCGTTGAAGATAAGGGCGAGTCGATCCATCCCGTCGATGGCAATCGCTCACTCAACCCACTTGCACTACGGAGGTTCGTATGACCCCTCACGACAAAGCCACATCGGATCGCATTGCGCATCTCGCCGCTATCGTGTTGAAACGCGCGAACGTATTGGAGACAGAAAAAGAACTCGCGGGCTCTGCGCTCGCGCAGCATCACACAAGCAAACATACGAGCGCCCGGATCGGCAAGGTTGCCGGACACGTGCTCGGCGATCCGCACGCGTGCGCCGAGGCGAAGGAACTGGCGGGTTCGGTACTCGCTCAGGTGCGGCAGCGTGAGCGCGCTTCGATGGAGCGCTGACCTGGTCGGACGCGAAACCGCAGGCAAAAAAATGCGCTGCCGAAGCAGCGCATTTTTATCATAGCGAGCCGGTTAGTCGGCCACGTCTATCACCGCGCCAACAACAACGCATTCGTCCGCTTTACAAAACTCGCCGGATCTTCCAGCGAACCGCCTTCCGCCAGCAGCGCCTGATCGAACAACAGATGACACCAGTCATCGAAGTTCGCGTTATCGGTGCTCAGGTTCTTAACCAGCGCATGCTCCGGATTCACTTCAAGAATCGGATGAAACGCCGGCGCATTCTGCCCTGCCGCCTTCAGCATGCGCTGCAGATAGCCGCTCATATCACCTTCATCAGCGACGAGGCAAGACGGCGAATCCGTCAGGCGGAACGTCAGACGCACGTCCTTCGCCTTGTCCTTGAGCGCTTCCTTCATGCGCTCGACGAGCGGCTTCAGTTCTTCGCCGACCTTTTCCTGCACCTGCTTTTCTTCATCGTTCAACTGGCCCAGATCGAGGTCGCCGCGCGCGACGCTTTGCAGCGGCTTGCCGTCGAACTCGTTGAGGAACGACAGCATCCATTCGTCGACGCGATCCGTCAGCAGCAGCACTTCGACGCCCTTCTTGCGGAACACTTCGAGGTGCGGGCTGTTCTTCGCGGCCTGATACGTATCGGCCGTGACGTAGTAGATCTTCGACTGCTCGGGCTTCATGCGCGCGACGTAATCGGCCAGCGACACCGTCTGCTCTGACGAGTCGTTATGCGTCGACGCGAAACGCGCGAGCTTCGCAATACGCTCCTTGTTCGAGAAGTCCTCGCCGATGCCTTCCTTCAGCACCTGGCCAAACTCCTTCCAGAACCCCGTGTACTTTTCCTTTTCGGCAGTTTCTTCCGAGTTCGCCAGTTCTTCGAGCATCGACAGCGCGCGCTTGGTCACGCCTTCGCGGATCGCCTTCACGTCGCGGCTTTCCTGCAGCAGTTCGCGCGACACGTTCAGCGGCAGATCGGCCGAATCGACCACGCCCTTCACGAAACGCAGATACGCGGGCAGCAATTGCTCGGCGTCGTCCATGATGAACACGCGCTTCACGTACAGCTTCAGGCCGCCGCGATGATCGCGATTCCACATGTCGAACGGCGCGTGCGACGGCACATACAACAGTTGCGTGTACTCGCTGCGGCCTTCGACGCGGTTGTGCGTCCACGTCAGCGGGTCTTGATGATCGTGCGAAAGATGCTGGTAGAACTGCTTGTACTGCTCTTCGGTGATGTCGCTCTTCGCGCGCGTCCACAGCGCGCTCGCCTGGTTGACGGTCTCGTCTTCGTCCTTCGCGACCATCTCGCCCTTCTCGGCGTCCCACTCTTCCTTTTGCATCAGGATGGGCAGCGCGACGTGATCCGAATACTTCTGGATGATCGACTTCAGCTTGTGCGAAGACAGCAGTTCGTCTTCATCGGCGCGCAGATGCAGCGTGATCGTGGTGCCGCGTGGCGCGCGCTCGATCGTGTCGACCGAGAAATCGCCCTCGCCCGCGCTCGTCCAGCGCACGCCTTCCGACGCCGGCAGACCGGCGCGGCGCGTTTCCACCGTGATCTTGTCCGCGACGATGAAGCCCGAATAGAACCCGACACCGAACTGGCCGATCAGCGCCGCGTCCTTCTGCTGGTCGCCCGACAGCTTGCCGAAGAATTCCTTGGTGCCCGAGCGCGCGATCGTGCCGAGGTTCGCGACCGCTTCGTCGCGGCTCATGCCGATGCCGTTGTCGTCGATGCTGATAGTGCGCGCGGCCTTGTCGACCGACACGCGGATGCGCAGGTTCGGATCGTTCTCGTACAGCGCGTTGTTTTCGATCGCTTCGAAGCGCAGCTTGTCCGCCGCGTCCGATGCGTTCGAGATCAGTTCGCGCAGGAAGATTTCCTTGTTGCTGTACAGCGAATGGATCATCAGGTGCAGAAGCTGTTTCACTTCTGCCTGAAAGCTCATGGTTTCTTGTGCCATGGTCAGTTTTCCTCTTCTAGTGCAGGTTGATTCGGGGATTCGAAGCTGAATGTGTCTGGAAGCGCGGCGCGCCTTCGGACGTTGCCGGGTCAAATGGGGGCGTGCGCCGCCAATTCAAGAGGCTGCATGTGGCCCTCATGCGACCCTCAGGAAGCCCGCCGCGCGACGCCGTCCAGATAGCGGCACAGGAATGCGGGCAGCGCCGGGTCGCCGCAATTCGCGACGTTGAAGCGCATCCAGGTAGTCGGCGACTGCTGCGGCGAGAACAGGCTTCCCGGTGTCAGCAAAAAGCCTTCCTCGTGGCCGGCGGCCGCCAGCGCGTCGGCGTCGACGCCCGTATCCGCCCACACGAACATGCCCGCCGCGGGCGTCTGGAACATGCGCAAGCCCGTCTTTTCGAGCATCCGCACGGATTTGTCGCGCACGCTGTCGAGCCGCGCGCGCAGCCGCTCGACGTGCCGCCGGTAGTGCCCTTCCGTCAGAATCTTGTAGAGCACGCGCTCGTTCAGTTCGGGCGTCGTCATGCCGACCAGCATCTTCTGATCGGTGACGGCTTTGGCGACGTCCAGCGACGAAGCGATGAAACCGACCCTCAGATTCGCCGCCAGCGTCTTCGAGAAGCTGCCCAGATAGATCACCCGCTTCAACTGGTCGAGGCTCGCGAGGCGCGTCGCGGGAAAGCCGGGCGGGCACAGATCGCCGTAGATATCGTCTTCGACGACGATGAAGTCGTACTCCTCCGCGAGCCGCAGGATGCGGAACGCCTGCGCCGCCGTCAGCGACGTGCCCGTCGGGTTCTGCAGCACGGAGTTCAACACGAGCATTTTCGGCCGCCACGTCTGCACAAGCGTTTCCAGTGCGTCGAGATCGGGGCCGTCCGGCGTGTACGGCATGCCGACGAGGCGCGCGCCCTGCGATGCGAAGCGCCCGAACATCTGAAACCAGGCGGGATCGCCGACGATCACGGAATCGCCCGGCTGTACGTAGAGCCGCGCGATCAGGTCGATGGCCTGCGTGATGCCCGACACGAGCACGATCTGCTCCGGTGACGCGCCGATCTCCAGTTCTTCGAGCCGCGTCTGCAACTGCTGGCGAAGCGGCAGGAAGCCTTGCGGCGTGCCGAAGCCGAGCATCTGCGCGCCGCTTTGCCGGCCGAGCGTGCGCAGCGCGCCCGTGATCAGCTCGCCGTCGAGCCAGCGCGCTGGCAGATAACCGAGGCCGGGGCCGCGCTCGGGACGCGTCGACGTGTGCAGCATGTTGCGCAACAGCCAGACGACGTCGATCGTGCTTGGCGCGGGCGCCGCGTCGGGCGTGGCGGCGCGGCGCTCGACGGGCAGCGGGCCGGACGCCAGCCGCTCGCGCACGTAAAAGCCCGAGCCGCGACGCGAATCCAGATAACCCTGCGCGACCAGCCGCTCATACGCCTCGACGACCGTGAAGCGCGAAACACCTTTGTCCAGCGCCAATTTGCGGATCGACGGCATGCGCATGCCGGGGCGGAACACGCGCTCCTCGATGCGGCGGCGCGCCCACTGCACGAGCTGATCGACGAGCGTCAGCGCCGAAGCGTCGTGAGGAGCGGGAATCAGGTCGAGCGGGACAGACATGGCGAACTCCAGCGGGTGCTGCAAGGGCAACGTCGGGAACGGCGCGCAGCGGGCTCTACCCGTTGCGATGACAGAAGTCCATCAGACGCACGGACAACTGTACCGAATAGTATCGAAGCGATTGTACCGTTACTGTGCCGGTCACTGTCGGTACATTTGAATCGACGCTCAGGCTTTTCCGACCCGCTTTTTACCCGTTTCCGATCCGTTTTAGCCCCATTTGCGCGCTCCATCCGACGCGCCGCAAAGCCCGCTGATACTGGCCGTGCCGCACTGCGCATGGTCCGGCCGCAAGCCAAACGGTATTCTTACGGATTCGCCTTGACCGCCGGCACGCGACAGACAGTTGCCTGCCGCAGCGGCCTTCAGCAGAACGACCGTCCACTTGCAGCCATGACCGCACAAACGCTACGCATCGATCACCTCGTTGTTTCCGCCCGCACCCTCGACGAAGGCACGCAATATGTCGCCGATACCCTCGGCATTGCGCCGTCGGGCGGCGGCGCGCATCCGTCGATGCGCACGCACAACCGGCTGCTCAACCTGTGGGGCGGCGCGTACCTGGAAGTGATCGCAATCGATCCCGACGCGGCGCAATCCGCAGACGCCCGCCCTCGCCTCTTCGCGCTCGACGATCCCGCCGTGCATGAGCGCCTCGCGAAGGGTCCGTATCTGTCGCACTGGGTTGCGCGCGTCGAGCGGCCGAAAAATCTGGCGCTGTGGCAACAGCAGTATCCCGAGCGCATTTCGACCGTCGTGCCGATGACGCGTGGCGATTTCACCTGGAGCCTGACGGTCGCCGACGACGGCGCATTCCCGTCGTGGCAAGGCGTGGGCGACGGTGTCGTGCCGTCGCTGATCCAGTGGGACACGCCGCGCCATCCGTCGGACTTGCTGCCGGAAACCGGCCTCGCGTTGAAGACGCTGAAGGGCTGGCATCCGCAGTCCGAGGTCGTCGCGCAGCAGTTGCAATGGCTCGGCGCGGCTCATCTGATCGCGCTGGAAAGCACGGACGGCGCGCCCGCGTTGGCAGCTGAAATCGAGACCCCGAGCGGACTGCGTACGCTCAAATAACCCTAAACATAGAGAGACAGAAGCAATGAAGCGTGAAACCCAGGGCATGTTGCTCGGCCTGATCGGCGTGGTGATTTTCAGTCTGACGCTGCCGATGACCCGCATCGTCGTCGCCGAATTCAGCCCGCTGCTGAATGGCCTGGGCCGCGCGCTCGCCGCTGCTGTTCCCGCCGCCGTGTTGCTCGCAGTCCGCCGCGAAAAGCTGCCGACGTGGCCGCAACTGAAAAGCCTCGCCGTCGTGTCACTGGGCGTGATCGTCGCGTTTCCGGTGTTTTCCGCTTGGGCGATGAAGACCGTGCCGGCTTCGCACGGTGCCGTCGTCAATGGCTTGCAGCCGCTGTGCGTCGCCATCTATGCGGCCTGGCTGTCGCACGAGCGTCCCTCGAAAGCGTTCTGGGCGAGTGCCATCGCGGGCAGCGCGATAGTCATCGCGTTTGCGTTGCAGGCGGGCGGCGGCGCGCTTCAGGCGGGCGATCTGCTGATGCTGGTCGCCGTCGGCATTGGCGCGCTCGGCTATGCGGAAGGCGCGCGGCTCGCGCGGCAGATCGGCGGCTGGCAGGTTATCTGCTGGGCGCTCGTCGTGTCCGCGCCGTTCCTGCTCGCTCCCGTAGCGTGGCTCGGCTGGGAGCAGCACGTCACGCATCCCGGCCCCGTCGCGCTAAAAACGTGGCTCGCGTTCGGCTATGTCACGGTGTTCTCGCAGTTCATCGGCTTTTTCGCGTGGTACGCGGGGCTCGCCATGGGCGGGACGGCGCGCGTCGGCCAGGTGCAACTGCTGCAGATCTTCTTCACGATGGCGTTCTCCGCGCTCTTTTTCGGCGAGACCGTCGCGCCCATCACGTGGATTTTCGCGGCGGCCGTGATCGCCACTGTCGTGCTGGGCCGCAAGGCCACCGTGCATACGGCCGTGCGGCCGGTTCGCGCCGCCTGACGAGTTCGCGCGATAATCCTTCTTTTGACCGACCACCTGTTCCTGCTACAACGACGAGGAGACCATGAATCAAAGCGACCTCAATGCCCCGACCTGGCAATTGTCCGAACGCGCTCGCAAGCTGACCAGCTCGGCGATTCGCGAAATCCTGAAGGTCACCGAGCGTCCCGAGGTCATTTCGTTCGCGGGCGGTCTGCCGTCGCCGGCCACCTTCCCGGCGGAAGAAATGCGCGTGGCCTCCGACCGCATCCTGCGCGATTCGCCCGCTGCCGCGCTCCAGTACAGCGCGACGGAAGGCTATCTGCCGCTGCGCGAATGGGTTGCGCAACGCTATTCGGTGAATGGCGCGCAGATCCGTCCTTCGCAGGTGCTGATCACGACGGGCTCGCAACAGGCGCTCGATCTGCTCGGCAAGGTGCTGGTCTGCCCGGAAAGCCCGGTGCTCGTCGAAACGCCGACCTATCTCGGCGCGCTGCAATCGTTCTCGATGTACGAGCCGCACTACGTTCAGGTCCCGACGGACGATAACGGCCTGATCCCCGAAAGCCTCACGCCCGAGCTGACCAAGGGCGCGCGCCTGCTGTACGCGCAGCCGAACTTCCAGAATCCGACGGGACGCCGCCTGCCCATCGAGCGCCGCCGCGCACTCGCCGAATTCGCAAAGTCGGCGCCCTTCCCCGTCATCGAAGACGATCCGTACGGCGCGCTCGACTATCGCGGCGAGCCGCTGCCGACCATGCTGTCGATGTCGCCCGATCACATCGTGCATCTCGGCTCGTTCTCGAAGGTGCTGGCGCCCGGCCTGCGCATCGGCTACATCATTGCGCCCGAGGAACTGCACTTCAAGCTCGTGCAAGCCAAGCAGGCCACGGATCTCCACACGCCGAGCTTCACGCAGCGCATCGTGCATGAAGTCGTGAAAGACGGCTTCCTCGATACGCACGTGCCGAAAATCCGCGCGCTCTATCGCGACCAGTGCGAAGCGATGCTCGGCTCGCTCGAACGCTACATGCCCGAAGGCGTGACGTGGAACCGGCCGGAAGGCGGCATGTTCATCTGGGTGACGCTGCCGAAGCACATCGACACGATGAAGCTGCTCGAACAAGCCGTCGCGCAGAACGTCGCGTTCGTGCCGGGCGGTCCGTTCTTCGCGAACGAAGCGCAGCACAACACGCTGCGCCTGTCGTTCGTGACCGTGCCGCCCGCGAAAATCGACGAAGGCGTTGCGCGTCTCGCGGAACTCATCCGCGCGCGCGTCTGAACACCCGCTGTAAGATGCGCCATCGCGCGCCTCTCACGGCGCGAGCGCGCGGCCAATATCGAATCGCTATTGGTCGCGCGCACGCTTCACGATTCTTTCCATTCATCGACGAGGACACGTCATGGCTCAATCGAATGTGTATGACAAGCTGAAGGAACTGGGCATCGAGTTGCCCGTCGCGGGCGCGCCCGCTGCCGCGTATGTGATGAGCGCGCAAAGCGGCAACACGGTGTACCTGTCGGGTCACATCGCGAAGAAGGACGGCAAGGTGTGGGCCGGCAAGCTCGGCGACAACGTCAGCACGGAAGAAGGCAAGACGGCCGCACGTTCAGTCGCGATCGATCTGCTCGCGACATTGCACACGCATGTCGGCGACCTGAACCGTGTGACGCGCATCGTCAAGGTGATGAGCCTCGTGAACTCGACGCTCGATTTCACCGAGCAGCACATCGTCACGAACGGCGCATCGGAACTGATCGCCGACGTGTTCGGCGAGCGCGGCAAGCACGCGCGTTCGGCATTCGGCGTCGCGCAGATTCCGCTTGGCGCATGCGTCGAGATCGAACTGATTGCCGAGGTGCAATAAGCGGCGCGGAACCACGCGTGAGGCGTTCCTTGTTGCGAGCGCCTTCGTCGCGAATCAGTACCGACGCTAACGCGCCGTCGATGATGTGAAAGCGTCATCGGCGGCGTTTTTTTATCTGCGTTTTTTATCTACGTTCGACCTCGCATGCGCCTCGACGTTGTGCCGTCACAACACGGCACGCGAACATCGCACTGCGCACAAACCCCAGGTCAGACATCGAACAGGGACACACGATGCAAGAGCAAACCGTCCGTTTCAAACAGGTCGATGTATTCTCGTCCGTGCCGTTCAAAGGCAATCCGCTCGCGGTGGTTTTCGATGCGGACACACTCGACACCGAACAGATGCAGGCCATTGCGCGCTGGACGAATCTGTCGGAGACGACGTTCCTGCTAAAGCCGACCGACCCGTCGGCCGATTACCGGGTGCGCATCTTCACGACGGGAGGCGAGTTGCCGTTCGCTGGTCATCCGACGCTCGGCAGTGCGCACGCCTGGCGCGAAGCGGGCAATCAGCCGAAGCAGCCGGGCCGCCTCGTCCAGCAATGCGCGGCGGGCCTGATCGAACTGACGGAAGACGATAGCGCGCGCAACGTGTGGGCATTCGCTGCGCCGCCCGCGCGCGTCAAGCCGCTGGCGCAGAGCGAATACGCTGCGCTCGCCGGCGCGTTGCGTAGCGATGCAATCGATTACACGGCGCAGCCGTGCGGTGTCGACAATGGTCCCAAATGGCTCATCGTCCGTATGAAATCGGCGGACGCATGTCTCGCGCTCGATCCCGATGCGGCGGCACTCCGGCGCGTCGCGCAAACGGCAGGCGCGCTAGGCCTTGCGGCTTACGGCCCTCATGACGCAAATGGCCCGGCAACTTTCGAGTTGCGCTGCCTGCTATTGGGCGGCAACCTCGGTGTAGGGGAAGACCCTGTCACGGGCAGCGCGAACGCCGCGGTCGCGGGGCTGCTGACCACGCAGAACATGCGGCCCGGCAATCAGTACAGCGTGCGCCAGGGCACCGCGCTCGGCCGCGCCGGCGACGTCTATGTCCGCTACGACGATGCGGCAGGCAAGACCTGGATAGGCGGCGCGTCGGTGACGATTATCGACGGCACATTCCGTCTGCCGTGAAACTGCAAGCGTAATTAATGGGAATAAGCGGCGACTGAATTGACATTTGCGCGTCACCTGGATGTTCTAAAAATCCACTCGATGCGCACCGATAAAATGCCCCAATCCAACGCAAATGCGGCCATTCATGCACACTGCATGAATGGCCGCATTGCCATGATGGCTGTCGAACTGTCATTGCGGCAATCGATCGTGCTTGCCGCGGTTTCGACAAAATCTTTCAAACGCCCGCCTGATGAGCCTGTTCGGGCAATGCACGCGATTGGCGCAAACGTTGCCCCGTTTGCCCGCCAGGGACAGCGTATACCCGATGCGCCAGCCCTTCCTTAATTATTGCCCATTCAGTAATATCAAATCGTAACCGATGACCAATGGGTGGTCTGGCTCGCCACCACGCCCCTGCTCCCACGTCGCGACTGCGGCGTGTCAATCGTCAAAGCAGCCGGTTGCTTTAACATTCGCGCAGTCAACCGAAACGCAAACACCGCAACACAAGCACAGCCGCAAGGCACAGGGTCACGGTCTAGCCGATGAATCAGTTCCGCCACGCTTCCGCCCGCGACGTCAGGCACCGCCTCGATCCGGCGGGAACCCGCCGACGCGCGCTGCTCGCGATTCCCGCGCTCGGCGTGCTGGTGCTCGTGCTGCTGTGGACCGTTATCTTTGCGCGACTGTCGGTTGAGAAGGAAACGACGTATCGCGAAGCGATGGCGTCGGCGGCGATCTTGTCGGCGGCACTCGAACAGCACACGGTGAAGGCGATTCACCAGGTCGATCAGATCACGCGCTTTGTCAAATTCGAATTCGAAAAAACGCCGGGACATTTCGATCTCGGCAGTACGGTTGAAAAAGGCGTCGTGCAAAGCGAAACACTCGTGCAGGTTTCGCTGATCGACGAGCATGGCAAGCTCATCGCGAACACGGCAGACCCCAATCCGAAACCGATCGACCTGTCGGACCGCGAGCACTTCAAGGTACACGAGCACGAGAACGACGACCAACTGTTCATCAGCAAGCCCGTGCTCGGCCGCGTCTCGGGCCATTGGACCTTGCAGATGACGCGCCGTTTGAATCACCCCGATGGTTCGTTCGCGGGCGTCGTGGTGGTGTCGGAAGACCCGAGCTATTTCACGAGCGACTTCTACAACAACGCGGCTATCGGACGTGAAGGCGTAATCGCGGTGATCTCCGACAGCGGCGCGGTGCTCGCACGGCGCACGGGCAACGCCGACCATACGCAAGGCGTGTTCACGGCGACGGGCGTCTATCCGACCTCGGAGCATGTGTCGGGCACCTACGTCGATTCGATCGACAATGTCACGCGCATCGTTTCGTACCGGCATATCGACGGCTATCCGCTCGGCGTGCTGGTCGGTCTGTCGCAGGCCGAAGAATTCGCCGACTACAACCACACGCGCAACGTCTACTTGCTGATGGCGAGCTTTATCTCACTCGCGATGCTCGGCTTCTTCGCCGTCGCCACGGGTCTGATCGGCAAGCTGCTGGGACGCGAGCGCGAGATGACGCATCTCGTCGAGTTCGATCTGCTCACGGGCCTGCGCAACCGTTATTCGACGCTGCAGAGTCTGCGTCACGACGTGGCGCAGCCGGTCAACCTCGGGCATCTCGCGATTCTCTTCATCGACCTCGACAACTTCAAGACCGTCAACGACACGCTCGGCCACAACGCCGGCGACATCGTGCTGCAGATGACGGCCGCGCGTCTCGCGGATGCTGTCGCCGACGCGGGCGCGTTGTCGCGCATCGGTGGCGACGAGTTCGTCGTCGTGATCAAGGGCGAAGATGTCGAGAAACGCTCGGTGACGCTCGCGGAAGCGATCGCCGACGTGTTCGCGAAACCGTTCGAAGTACGCGGCAGTTCGTTCGTACTGCATGCGAGCATCGGCATCGCGCTCTACTCGGTTGCGAACGAAAGCGAAATCGACCTGCTGAAAAAAGCCGACCTCGCGATGTACAGCGCGAAGGACGCGGGCAAGAACTGCTATCAGTTCTACTCGCCGCATCTGTCGCATCGCGCGGACCATCTGATGAAGTGGGAACAGCAGCTACGCGTCGCGCTCGCCGACCAGCAACTGTTCCTTGCCTATCAGCCGAAGATCGATCTCGCGCGCCGCTGCATCACGGGCTTCGAAGCGCTCGTGCGCTGGAATCATCCGCAGCACGGCCTGATTCCCGCAAACGAATTCATCCCGGTTGCCGAATCGACGGGCCTGATCGTGCCCATCGGCGACTTCGTGATCCGCACCGCGTGCCGGCAGCTCGCGCAATGGCAGCAACAGGGTTACGACACGCTGTCACTCGCCGTGAACATTTCGGCCGTACAGTTCTGGCGCGGCGATCTGTTCGAGACGATCTCGCAAGCCATCGAGGAAACGGGTATCTCCGCGCGCCGCCTCGAACTCGAAATCACCGAGACGGCGATGATGGAGTATCCCGATCTCGTCTCCGAAAAGATCTTCGCGTTGAAGCGGCTCGGCGTGCGCATCGCGCTCGACGACTTCGGCACCGGCTATTCGTCGCTGTCGTATCTGAACCGCTTCTCGGTCGATACGCTGAAGGTCGACCGCTCGTTCGTGCAGGCCATTCCCGGCGACCGCAGCGTGTGCGTGATGGTGACGGCCATCGTCAATCTGGCGCGCTCGCTGGGGCTGACGGTGGTGGTCGAAGGCACGGAGACGGAAGAACAGATTGCGTGGCTCGCGGCGTTGGGGCACATCGAAGCGCAGGGTTTTCTGTTCTCGCGACCCGTGCCCGCTGACGCCATTCCGGCGTTGCTCGAACGCTTCGGCGTATGCGGCACCACGCGTCATGCTCACGCGAGCGACGTTGACAACAGCGACGCCGCGAGCACCAGCACGAGCAACGAATCGGCCTGAGCCGAGAGCGGCTCGTTTCCGCGCGGCGGCGCCGCTGCCAGGCTTTACGCAGGCGGACGACAAGCGGTATCGACACACATCGGGCGACCGCGCTCGACCTCGCATGACCTTAGCGCGCGCGGTCGCGGCCATCGGCAGTGCGCGCCGGATAAGAAACCAGCCCAACAGGTGTTCACATGCAGCCAGCCCGGCAGATGACGGCGCTCCATGCGCCGACTGGAGACGAAGCCACGCGATGCCACGAGCGCGAGCCGCTCTGGACGCTCTTTCGCGTGGTGTTCGGTTTGTCCGCGCTATCGTGGGGCGGACTCGCGTTGATGGCGCAACTGGAGAACCACTACGTCGAGCGTGAGGAACGCCTCACGCGTCTCGCGTACTCCGACATCGTCGCCCTGGCGTGGATGGTACCGGGTCCCGTCGGCTGCAACGTCGCGGTCCAGCTCGGCCATGTGCTGCGCGGGCGCGCGGGCGCGTGGGTCGCGGGCATCGCCAGCGTCCTGCCCTTCTTCATGCTGATGATGGCGTTCGCGATCTTCTATCGCACGCCGATCGTGCGCGAAGTCGCCTCGCAGACGCTGCTCAATCATTTCAGCGTCGTGCTCGCCACGCTGATCGGCGTCACCTGGTACAAGCAGACCCGCGCGCTCGTGCGCGGACGGCTCGAATGGACGGCAGCCGTGCTCGGCAGCATCGCGCTGGTCGGCGCGCATACGCCTGCCGCGTATATCGGCATTCTCGGTGCGGCGTTCATGTCGGGCTGGGTGCGCAGCGACGCGCGCGGCGCACGCCTCTCGACGACGCTCAGTGCCGGCGACTGGCGGCTGCTGATCGGCCTGTGCGTGTTGCTGCTGATCTTCGCGGTGCCGCTGCCGCATCGCTATGAGCTTGCGCTGTTGTGGCCGCGTCTCGCGGGCGCGGGACTGACGTTGTTCGGCGGTGGCTTCTCCGCGCTGCCCGTGTTGAAGACGCTGTTCGTTACGCCCGCGGTCGGCGTGACCAACAACGACTTCACGTTGGCGTTTTCGCTATCGCCCTTGTCGCCGGGGCCGCTCTTGAACGTCGTGCCGTTCTTCGGCTATCTGGTCGAAGGATGGCGCGGCGCGCTAATCGCGACGGTCGCGCTCTTCGTACCGTCGGGCTGTCTGGTCGTGCTTGCCCAGCGCCATCTGCATCAATTGAAAACGAACCCGCGTTTCGAGCACGGCATGCGCGTGCTGCGCGCGGTGACGACGGCGTTTCTGGCCGTCGCGGTGCTGCGTATCGTGCGCAATGTGCCGTTCGAACCAGCGTATCTCGTGACGGCGCTGTTCTCGGGCGTGTGCTTCGCAAAGCTGAAGCTGCCCGTGTACGCGGTGTATGGGACGGTTGCTATCGTGTGCGGCGTGTGGCTGTACTTCATGCCAGCAGGTTGATGAGGCGTTGCCCGTCGCCAATAGAAAAGCGCCGCATCAGCGGCGCTTTCGTTTGAAACGTCGTGCGTGTTGCAACCGCGCTTAAAACCCGCGCGACAACGCTGCCACACCAATCGTCACGACGCCCAGCACCAGATTGACGACGACGAGCCGCCGCACGGTCGCGACGGCGCGCGCGCCATCGGGCCATTTCTGTGCCTGCACCGCGCGACGGATACGCGGAAAAACTGCGAAGCGGATATGCCCGAAAATCAGCATCATCACGATGCCGATACCGGCCATCGCGTGAAGCTGCCAGGTGGCGTGGCCACCGCCGAACTGCATCAGCAGGAAGCCGCCCGTCAGCAGAATGACCAGCACCGATACGCCGACCCAGTTGAAGAACCGGCCAAATACCGATTCCCACAGCGGCAGCCGCAATTGCGGCGAGAGATCTTCGAGTGCCGGACGCAGGCAGAAATGCGCGAATACCATGCCGCCGATCCACACGGCGACACCCAGCAGATGCAGAAAGAGCGCGACTTCAATCGCCTTGTTCATAGTTGTTTTCCTTTGCCGATGTAGCGCGCTGCCGTTATGTCCTGTCGAAACACGCGGCACTGACATGCGCCAATGACCGCGTTCGACTCGTGACATTATGCGCAGTTCATTCGCTGCGCTGTTTTCTTCGTTGTTTTTGTGTTGCGCCGTGAGACACCCCGCTCACGGCGTTTGCCTGCGGCGTTTGCGTGCGTTACGCGCCCAACACCGGACGCAGCGACGTCACCTCTTTCAGCTTCGTATCCGGCGCACGACCCTTGCGGGCACGCTTGCCGACATTCGGAGCCAGCGCGGCACCCGACAACTGCTCTTCGGTTGGCTTGTTGCGGTACATGCCTTCCAGCACGACGCCTGCCTTGGTGATGGCGAGCGCCTGCGTCAGCGATTCGTTCGGATCGAGCGCCATCAGGATCACGCCACGTCCGCCGCCAGAGAGCGTCTTCATCTCGTCGAGGCCGAACACCAACAGACGCCCGCCGCCCGACAGACACGCCACTTGCGTCGCATCGGGCAGCATCGGCATCGGCGCGAGCGGCGTCGCGCCCTCGTCGATCGTCATGAACGCCTTGCCCGCCTTCACGCGGCTGACCATGTCGCCAACCTTCGCGATAAAGCCAAAGCCGTTCGACGACGCCAGCAACAGCGCCTGCTCCGCCGTCGCCGCGTAGTAATGCATCAGATGCGTGCCCGATTCGAGCTCGATCAGCGACGTGACGGGAACGCCGTCGCCACGGCCGCCCGGCAACTGCGAAACCGCGACGGAATACACGCGGCCCTTGCTACCCCACGCGATCAGCATGTCGGGCGTGCGGCACTGGAACGCGGCGTAGAGACCGTCGCCCGCCTTGAACGTGAAGCCGGCGGGATCGAGCCCGTGGCCCTTCAACGCGCGCACCCAACCCTTCTGCGACACAACCACCGTCACCGGCTCGTCGACGACGCGCACTTCGAACGTTGCGCGCTTTTCCTGCTGGATCAGCGTGCGGCGATCGTCGCCATATTGCTTTGCGTCTGCTTCGATTTCCTTGATGATCAGGCGCTTCATCGCCGATTCGCTGCCGAGCAGTTCTTCGAGCTTGGCCTTCTCGTCGCGCAGTTCCGATAGTTCCTTCTCGATCTTGATCTTCTCGAGGCGCGCCAATTGACGCAGCCGGATTTCAAGAATGTCCTCAGCCTGACGCTCAGACAGACCAAAGGCTTCGATCAGCGCCGTCTTGGGTTCGTCGGATTCGCGAATGATGCGGATGACTTCGTCGATATTCAAAAAGACGATCATCCGGCCTTCGAGGATGTGAATCCGGTCGTTGACCTTGGCGAGACGATGCTGCGTGCGGCGCGTGACCGTCGTGAAACGGAAGCCGACCCATTCGCGCAGGATCTCGCCGAGACCCTTCTGACGCGGCCGGCCATCCGCGCCGACCATCACGAGGTTCAACGTCGCGTTCGATTCGAGGCTCGTATGCGCGAGCAGCGTGGTGACGAACTCGGTTTGATCGATGGTGCGCGACTTAGGCTCGAACACGAGACGCACGGGCGCATCCTTGCCCGACTCGTCGCGCACCGCGTCGAGCAGACCGAGAAGCGTCTGTTTCGTCTGCAACTGTTCCGGCGTCAGCGACTTCTTGCCAAGCTTGATCTTCGGATTCGTCTGTTCCTCGATCTCTTCGAGCACCTTCTGGCCGGACGTATTCGGCGGCAACTCGGTAATGACGAGCTGCCACTGCCCGCGTGCGAGATCTTCGATCTTCCAGCGCGCGCGGACCTTGAGACTGCCACGGCCCGTTTCGTACGCCTGCGAGATTTCCGTGTCGCTCGAAATGATCTGACCGCCGCCCGGGAAATCCGGGCCGGGCACATGCTGCATCAACTCGGCGTGCGTAATGTGCGGATGACGGATCATCGCGACGGCGGCCGCAGCGACTTCGCGCAGGTTGTGCGACGGGATTTCCGTCGCCAGACCGACCGCGATGCCCGACGCGCCGTTCAACAGCACGAACGGCAGACGCGCGGGCAGCAGCTTCGGCTCTTCGAACGAGCCGTCGTAGTTCGCCATGAAATCGACCGTGCCCTGATCGATTTCGTCGAGCAGCAGTTTCGCGATCGGCGTGAGACGCGCTTCCGTGTATCGCATCGCCGCTGCGCCGTCGCCGTCGCGCGAACCGAAGTTGCCCTGGCCGTCGATCAGCGGATAGCGCATCGAGAAGTCTTGCGCGAGACGCACGAGCGCGTCGTACGCCGACTGGTCGCCGTGCGGGTGGTATTTACCCAGCACGTCGCCGACCACACGGGCCGATTTCACGGGCTTCGCGTTGTCGGCGAGACCCATCTCGTTCATCGCAAACAGGATGCGGCGCTGTACGGGCTTCTGGCCGTCGCAGACGTCGGGCAGCGCGCGGCCCTTCACCACGCTCACCGCGTATTCGAGGTACGCGCTTTCAGCGTAGTCGCCAAGCGTCAGCACGTCGCCTTCGGGCGCGGCCGGCTCGGTGAAAAGATCGGGAGTGTTGTCGTCCATCTAGATTCCGTGTCCTTGTTCGGCGGCGCGCGCTTCGTGCTTCTCATGCATTGCATGGGTTCGCTGGCACGAAGCGCGGCGGCGCTCAGATATCCGCTTCGACCTGGTTGCCCTTGTCCTCGAGCCAGCTGCGGCGCGACGCCGCTTCGCCCTTGCCCATCAGCATCGTCATTCGCGCGACGGTCGCGTCGAAGTCGAGCTGGCCGAGCGCGACGGGCGACAGGCGCCGCGTGTCCGGGTTCATCGTCGTGTCCCACAGCTGCTCGGCGCTCATTTCACCCAGGCCCTTGAAGCGGCTGATCGACCACTGCGATTCACGCACGCCGTCCTTGCGTAGCTTGTCGAGGATCGCTTCGAGTTCGCCTTCATCCAGCGCGTACAGCTTCTGCGCGGGCTTCTTGCCGCGCGCGGGCGCATCGACGCGAAACAGCGGCGGACGCGCGACATGCACGTGACCACGCTCGATCAGTTGCGGGAAGTGCTTGAAGAACAAAGTAAGCAGCAGCACCTGGATGTGCGAGCCGTCGACGTCCGCATCGGACAAGATACAGATCTTGCCGTAGCGCAAATTGGACAGATCGACGTTGTCGTCCGGGCTGTGGGGATCGACGCCGATCGCCACAGAAATGTCATGCACTTCGTTGTTGGCGAACAGACGATCACGCTCGGTTTCCCAAGTGTTCAGCACCTTGCCGCGCAACGGCAGGATGGCCTGATACTCCTTGTCGCGGCCCATCTTCGCGGAGCCGCCGGCAGAATCGCCCTCGACGAGGAACAGCTCATTGCGGCCGATTTCCGTCGATTCGCAATCGGTCAGCTTGCCCGGCAGCACGGCGACGCCAGAACTCTTGCGCTTCTCGACCTTCTGGCCGGCGCGCGTACGCGCCTGCGCCTGCTTGATGACGAGATCGGCGAGCTTCTTGCCATGCTCCACATGCTGGTTGAGCCACAGTTCGAGCGCAGGACGCGCGAACGACGACACCAGCTTCACGGCATCGCGGCTATTCAGACGTTCCTTGATTTGCCCCTGGAACTGCGGGTCGAGCACCTTCGCGGACAGCACGAACGACACGCGCGCGAACACGTCCTCCGCGAGCAGCTTCACGCCCTTTGGCTGCAGGTTGTGCAGTTCGACGAAGCTCTTCACGGCCTGGAACAGACCGTCGCGCAAGCCCGATTCGTGCGTGCCGCCAGCGGGCGTCGGAATCAGATTGACGTAGGACTCGCGCGTGAGTGACCCTTCTTCGCTCCACGCGACGACCCACGCCGCGCCCTCGCCTTCGGCGAATGTCTCTTCGTTGGAGCGCGAGCTTTCCGCGTAGCGCTCGCCTTCGAAGAGCGGGATCAGCAGGTCGCTGCCCGCCATGCCCTCCATCAGATAGCCGCGCAGGCCGTCTTCGTATTTCCAGCTCTGACGTTCACCCGTCTTTTCGTTGACGAGTACGACTTCGACGCCCGGCAGCAGCACGGCCTTCGAGCGCAACAGGCGCTGCAACTCGCCGAGCGGCAGGTTCGGCGAATCGAAATATTTCGCATCGGCCCACGCGGTCACGCGCGTGCCGGACTTCTTCTCGCTCTTCGCCGCGGCGCGCACCTGTAGCGGCTTGACGACGTCGCCATGCGAGAAGCTCAGTTCGGCGACCTTGCCGTCGCGCCACACAGTGACGTCAAGGCGCGTGGACAGCGCATTCGTCACCGAAACGCCGACGCCATGCAGGCCGCCGGAGAAGGTATACGCGCCGCCTGCCGCCTTGTCGAACTTGCCGCCCGCGTGCAGGCGCGTGAAAACAATTTCGACGACGGGCACGCCTTCTTCCGGATGCATGCCGAACGGAATGCCGCGCCCGTCGTCTTCGACGGACACGGACTGGTCGGCATGCAGTGTGACGGTGATCTGACGGCCGTAGCCGCCGAGCGCTTCGTCGGATGCGTTGTCGATGACTTCCTGGATGATGTGCAGCGGATTTTCGGTGCGCGTGTACATGCCGGGCCGCTGCTTGACCGGCTCCAGGCCCTTGAGCACCTTGATCGATGCTTCGCTATACGCGGCGTTAGGCTTTTTCGTTGACATGGCTTGCTCGGGTCCGTCGGTTCATCGTTGTCCACGTGTCCTGTGGACAGGTGCGTGGACAATGCGTTGAGTTTTCAAAAAAAGCGAAACGAAACAACGGAGTGTGTGCGCTGCGCGACTTGCGTGCAGCAGTTATCGGTTTGCCTTGTCTGCTTTCCGCGGTTTTCCTTCGACACCGGTTGCAGGTGATTCGCTGAAAGGACCGTGGGAAGCAGGTTCGCGGGTATTTTACTGATTTCGATGCGCGGGGCAATTTAGATGAAGGGTGTAGGACGGTTGGTCGGGAAAGCGTCCTACACCCCGATGGGTGGTCTACTTCCGCTTACTCTCCAACTCATCCCACCGTTCAATCGCCACGAGCAGTTCCTCATCGATCGCCGCGTAGCGCTGGGTCAGCCGCGTGCCTTCTTGCGCGTCCTTCACGAAAATGGAACCGTCCTCGATCTGCGCGCCGATCGCCTTCTGCTCCGCTTCGAGCGAGGCAATCTTCTCGGGCAGCGCCTCCAGCTCGCGCTGTTCCTTGAATGAAAGCTTCACCGTACGCTGCGCGTTGCGGCCTGCCGCGCTGTCCTTGGCCGCGGTTTCCTTCGGCGCCTCTTTCAACACATCCTGCTGCGCGATCTGCTCGGAACGCTCGCGCTGGATCTGCCAGTCGGAAAAGCCGCCGACATATTCGCGCCACTTGCCCTCGCCCTCCGACGCAATCACCGACGTCACCACGTTGTCCAAAAACGCGCGGTCGTGGCTCACCAGCAGCACCGTGCCGTCGTAGTCCGTCAGCAGTTCTTCGAGCAGTTCGAGCGTCGGGATGTCGAGGTCGTTGGTCGGTTCGTCGAGCACCAGCACGTTCGCCGGACGCGCAAAGAGACGCGCGAGCAGCAGACGGTTGCGCTCGCCGCCCGACAGCGACTTCACTGGCGAACGC
This sequence comes from Paraburkholderia steynii, assembly GCF_900100565.1. Classification (NCBI taxonomy): domain Bacteria; kingdom Pseudomonadati; phylum Pseudomonadota; class Betaproteobacteria; order Burkholderiales; family Burkholderiaceae; genus Paraburkholderia; species Paraburkholderia steynii. The sequence continues at coordinate 84,626 of NZ_FNDI01000011.1, forward strand.
GCGCGCTCGGGCGCGAACAGAAAGTCGCCGAGATAGCTCATCACGTGCTTTCGCTGGCCATTGATCTCGACCCAGTCGCTGCCGGGGCTGATCGTATCGCCGAGGCTCTTGTCCAGATCGAGCTGGGCGCGCATCTGGTCGAAGTAAGCGACTTGCAGGTTGGTGCCGATGCGCACCTTGCCGTCGTCCGGCTGCAGTTCGCCGAGAATCAGCTTGAGCAGTGTCGTCTTGCCCGCGCCGTTCGGACCGATGAAGCCGATCTTGTCGCCGCGCATCACCGTTGCGGAAAAGCGATCGACCACCGTGCGCTCGCCATACCGCTTCGTCACGTCCGTCAGTTCGGCGACGATCTTGCCGGACTTTTCGCCCTGCCCGACGTCGAGCTTCACGTTGCCTTGCACATTGCGGCGTTCTGCGCGGTCATTGCGCATCTGCACGAGCCGCGCGATGCGCCCGACGCTGCGCGTGCGCCGCGCCTCGACGCCCTTGCGAATCCACACTTCTTCCTGCGCGAGCAGCTTGTCGAACTTCTCGTTTTCGACGCGCTCCACTTCCAGTTGCTGCTCCTTGCGCGTCTGATAAGCGGAGAAATTGCCCGGATACGACAACAACCGCCCGCGATCCAGTTCGACGATACGCGTCGCGACGCGATCGAGAAACGCGCGGTCGTGGGTGATGAACAGCAAACCGGCACGCTGCGAGATCAGCAATTCTTCCAGCCAGCGAATGCCGTCGAAGTCCAGATGGTTGGTCGGCTCGTCCAGCAGCAGCACGTCCGGCTGCACGACGAGCGCCCGCGCCAGCGCGACGCGCTTTTGCATGCCGCCCGACAGCGAGCCGACCCGCGCGTCGCCATCGAGGCCGATCTGCGCGAGCGTCGTGGCGACGCGCGTGCGCCAGTTCCACGCGTCGGTGGTATCGAGCGACGATTGCAGCGCGTTCATGCGCGCAAGCAACGCGTCGTGCTGCGCGCCTTCCGGCGTTTCCGCCAGCTCGTGCGCGACCGTGTTGTATTCGTCGAGCAGCGCGCTCGCATGCGTGAGGCCCGCCGCAACCGCGTCGAACACCGTCACGTCCGCGTCGAACTCGGGCTCTTGCGGCACGTACACGGTGACGAGATCCTGCTGGCGCGTGACGAGGCCATCGTCCGGTCTGGCGAGTTCAGCGACGATCTTCAGCAGCGACGACTTGCCCGCGCCGTTGCGGCCGATCAGCCCGACGCGCTCGCCGGCTTCGAGAGAGAAATCCGCGTGATCGAGCAGCGCGACGTGGCCGAACGCCAGTTGCGCGCCCGTGATGGTGTAAAGCGACATGGGAAAGGAGGAACCAGCGATGAGTCGGAAGCGCTCATTGTACCGGTCGGCGGCGCGAATACTGACGGGATGCGGCCCGGCAGGATGGCATAGGACGAATGACACATGCAGCGCGCGCCCACGCCGCTGGAACCGGTGGGTCGGCATGAGCAGGCGCTCAGGACGCGCACGGACGGGAGAGAACGCGAACGCCCGTCCCCGCGTAGGCGTTCGCAGCGGCAAGCCGTTCCGTGAATTGAAGGTGAGCGAAAAAAGGCGCGGCAAGCGCGCCTTTGCTTACTTCACGTGAATCGTGATCGTCTTGCTCATCTCCGGGCCATACGAACGGTGCGCGCCGTCGCCGAAATCGAGCGTCAGCGTGTGATCGCCCGGCGGCAGCGTGATCTCCGTTTCCGTCTGGCCCTTGCCGAAATGCAGCGACTTGTCGTTGGCGGGAATGACTTCGCCCTTCGGCAGCGGCTGCCCATCGATGATCAGATGATGATGCCCCGTGCCTTCCGTCATCGTGCCTGCAGGAACGACCTTCATGCCGTCGACGGCAAACTTCACGTGAATGGGGTTGCTCACGGTCGCGCCGTCCTTCGGCTCGACGAACGAGACGCCCGCGGCATGCGCCGCGCCCGACAAGACCAGCATGCCTGCGCACGCTGCGCCGGCCAACCATCTGTTATTCAGCATCGTTTTTCTCCTTGGCTAAAGCGGCTCGATGGGCACGGCGTACATAGGCGTTCGCGCGCGGCCGCATCGTACTGAAAGAATACACGTTGGCGCCAGGCCCGCCGGACGTCGGATCGCCGGGATGCACACTGCTTCGCGTTGATCTGAAACGGTAAACGGAACGGGCGGCGTGGGTCTTCCGGCGAATTCCGGTAATATTGCGGGTCGCCGCCGCATGCACTAAAAAGGGGCAGATTGGCGGATTTTGCATTGAATCAATGAAGAGCGTGTGTCGTGAGTGAAGTGATCGAATATAAGAGCTGGGTCTGTCTGATTTGCGGCTGGATCTATAACGAAGAGGAAGGTTTGCCCGAGGAAGGTATCGAAGCGGGTACGCGTTTCGCCGATATCCCCGTGGACTGGCGCTGCCCGCTGTGCGATGTGGGCAAGGCTGAATTTGCTGTAGTCGAGTTCTGATCGGCGGTTCTGTTAGAGAAACGTCGTTCGTTTAGAGCGGTCCGCGGGTTCAATGCCTGCGGACCGCTTTGCTTTTGGCGGTCCGCCCGCTTCCGTCAGTCGCGCCTTGCGACGGTGATCAGTTCGCGGCTCGCGTGATCGACGGGCGATCGGGTCCAGTCGCCGAACCATTCCTGGTCGCTGAAACCCGCCTTGACGAGCGCTTCGCTCAGCGCGGCCTGCGTGCGAAAGCGCAGCTGGCTGGGCGCGACGACGGTGTCGCCGTCTCGAAGGAATCGATAGTGGGTGTCGAAGCGGACGCGGTCATTGTTTGCTTCGATGAGTTGCTGCCAGATTTCGACGGCGCCGTAGCGCGGGTCGTCGATCACGCGGCGCGACCGTTCAGGCGTCCACGCCATCCACGGCGACACGGAGGGATTGCGGCTTTCGAAAGCGAGCCGGCCGCCGGGACGCAACGTGGCTTGTGCAGCGGCTAGCGTGGCGTCGAAGCTCGCGTCGTCAAGAAAAATCTGCGCGACGTGGCCCGTCATCACGGCGAGATCGGCGGACTTTGCGCCCAGCTGCGCCGCGTCGCCTTCGATCCATTCCACCCGATCGCCGCCCGGCCGTTGGCGGGCGATATCGAGCATCGCCGGTGACGGATCGACGCCCGTCACCGTATGGCCGCGCCGGGCCAGTTCACAGGCAAGCAGCCCCGTGCCGCAGCCGATATCGACGATGCGCGAAGCTTCCGTGCGTGCGGCGAGGTCGATATAGAAGCGCGTGTCGGCGGCGAACGGGTTGAGCGCGTCGTAGAGCGCGACGAGACGCGGATCGGTGTAGTGAGCATCGGTCATCGGCCGATGTTAGCCGTGCGGCGCGCCAGCCGCCACCGCGTCGACGCGTGCGGTTGCCCGCATCGAAAGCCGCTTTGGCAAACGGGCGATTTGCTATACTCTGCGCTCGTCGGCGGCCCCTCCCCGTAGTTCAATGGATAGAACAAGTGCCTCCTAAGCGCTAGATACAGGTTCGATTCCTGTCGGGGGGACCACATCGGCGACGGACGACGCTACAAAAAAACCCGCAATAGCTCACGCTTTGCGGGTTTTTTGTTTGCTACAGCCCCATTGCTATGCAACGCGACGAACAGCCACAACGATCAAACGTTCACCGATGCCGGCGCACCACCACCTGAATCTTGGCCAGTTGCTGGTCGCGCTGATCGAAGAATTTGGCGAGCGCAAACAGCGACGCAGCGGCAAACGGCCAGAGCACAAAGAAGGTAGCGAGCATGATCGACTCCAGAGCGAAAACGTTTGAGTCGAGTGTACGCCCGCGCTAAACAAAGAAAACTATCGGAATTGCCAAAACACAGTTCCCTTTTTTGGAAGGGAATGGAGAACGAGCCCGCGTGGCGCGGCTGGACGACCTTTTCCCGAGCCGACTTGGTCCGACCAACCTCGCCCGGCCGTGACAAAATCACGCACTTCACGCAACACACGCCAGCACAATCGAAGGACAACCCATGGATATCAACAAGCAACTCGCCGCTCTCACCACTTCCGAACTGCAAACGGCAGGCGCCAGTCAGGCGACGGCCATCGCCGTCAGCGTGCTGCTGCGCCATTTGAACTCGCCGGAGCTGTCGAAGCTGCTGAACACCGCATTCGAGAATCACCAGGCGGTCATGCTGCAAACACCGTGGCCGGACCAGATGCTGCAATCGTTCGAAGCGACGCGTCGTTTTCTCGAAGGCGCGGCCAACCCGGCCCCTAGCCCCGATCAGCCCGCCTGACACGGCACGCGTCGCGCCGTGTACATCGCGCGACGCAAAAAAGCCACACGCGCCAACGTCCCGGCATGCGCCGGAAGCCCACCCGGCGGGGCTTGCGCGCGAGCGCCGCAAGCCAGTGTGCGCTCTCCCACCTAACGCACCATTTGTCTGCGGACGGAGTCGCGGCGTCCTTTTATTATCTCGTCACTCCTTGGATACGTCAGTAGGTTGACAGATGCCCTACCCGTACAACCTTGCAGTCGCGGCTGGCCTGATGATCGTCGTGCTCACCTGCAGCCTGGCGCTCGCGCTGACATGAACCGACCCGCACACGGCCCTCGAAACACCGGCCACTCGCCCGCTGCCCGCGTCGACATCGCCCGATTCCGATCCGCATAAAGCTCGTCGCGGCGCAAAATATTTTCAAGCTGACCCTAAAGTTTTCCAAACCCCTGCCGTAGTGGGGGCATGGACCATTACCTCACTTCGTCGGCGGGATCGTTCAAATCGACTCTGATCGATCAGGACATCGCGCACATTGCCCGCGTCATGCGGCCTTCGATGCATGGCGACCTGGGTGGGGCCATCCTCCCCGCCACCTACTGGCGCAAACGCCTCTTCGATTTGCTCGACGCCGACCATTTGACCAATTCGCAGCTCTGCTCGATCGACGATCTGCTGTTGCAGCTCGACGAGCTATGCACGAAGGATCTGACGCCGCTGCCCGTGACGATCACGCGGCCCGCAGCCTCGCGCGATGCAAACCGCCATCGCGTACGCCGCAAGCGCTGAGCGAACCCGCGGAGCCTCTGCGGCGCCGCTGCGCTGCGCGGATCGAGGCGCACCGCGCATTTAACATTCATTGACCCGCCGCGCTTCATTCCACGATGCTGCACCCAGCAGCGCGAACACCCGGCGACACAGCGACAGGATGATCTGGCGCGTCGCCGGGGCTGCCTTCCCTCTCCCTTCACACGCTCACGCCCTCCGGCGCAGGAAAATTTGTCTGCGGAACACGCCGCAATCGCGAATTAGGGACATTCGTAGGTCATAATGTCCGCAAAAATTCCCAGCAAGGATTCCTGTGACTCAGGCTTCACCGCTTGACCTGCTGAAGCAGGCGCGCACCCGCTTCACACAAAAAGAAATCGCCGCGCATGTCGGCAAGGACATCAAGACGGTGCGCCGCTGGGAAAAAGGCGAAACGCCTTGCCCCGCGATGCTCGAACCTGCACTGCACGCGATGCTGTATCCCGCCACGGCGCGCAACGTCGGTGCGCATGCAGGCAACGGAACGAGCACACGCATCATCGATCTGTTCGCCGGCATCGGCGGCATCCGCATGGGCTTCGAGACGCACGGCGGCCAGTGCGTGTTCACCAGCGAGTGGAACGACTTCTCGCAGAAAACGTATCAGGAGAACTTCCGTGACGGCGACGCGCAGCACGCGCTGATCGGCGACATCGTCACGTTTCCCGCCGAAGCCGTCCCCGAGCACGACATTCTGCTCGGCGGCTTTCCGTGTCAGCCGTTTTCGATTGCAGGCGTCAGCAAGAAGAATGCGCTCGGCCGCCCGCACGGTTTCGAATGCGCGACGCAGGGCACGCTGTTCTTCGATGTCGCGCGCATCATCGCCACGCGCCGCCCGGCCGCGTTCCTGCTGGAGAACGTGAAGAACCTGCTGTCGCACGACAAGGGCCGCACGTTCGACGTGATCCTTCAGACACTGCGCGACGAACTCGGCTACGAGGTGCATTACCGCGTGATCGACGGCGCGCATTTCACGCCGCAGCATCGCGAGCGGATCATCATTGTCGGCTTTCGCGGCAAGACGTCGTTCTCGTGGGACGATCTGCGGCTGCCGGAAGAAGGCCCGCGGCTCGCGTCGATTTTGCATCGGACGGACGGCAGCGAGCCCGTCCTGCCGTGGGACGGCGACCGCTTCTTCGATCACGCCGCGCGCCAGGTGCAGCCCAAATACACGCTGACGCCGAAGCTCTGGACCTACCTGCAGAACTACGCGGAGAAGCATCGCGCGGCGGGCAACGGCTTCGGCTATGGAATGGCCTATCCGCAAAGCGTGACGCGCACGTTATCGGCGCGCTATCACAAGGATGGCTCGGAGATTCTCGTCTATCAGGGCGAGAAAAAGCGGCCGCGCCGTCTGACGCCGCGCGAATGCGCGCGGCTGATGGGCTTTCCCGACACGTTCCGCATCCCCGTCAGCGATACCCAGGCGTATCGCCAGTTCGGCAATAGCGTCGTGGTGCCCGTGATGCGCGAAGTCGCGCGCATCATGCTGCCGCATGTGCGCGCGCTCACGCACGCAGCGCAAGCGGAAAGCGCGGCGGAGCTCGCGCACTGATGGTCGATATCGTCGACGCGGCCACGCGCAGCCGGATGATGTCCGGCATTCGCGGCCGCAACACGAAACCTGAAATCCTGATCCGCAGCCTGCTGCATCGGCGCGGCTTCCGCTTCCGGCTCGACGCGCGCGATCTGGCCGGCCGGCCCGACATCGTGTTGCCGCGGTATCGCGCGGTGATCTTCGTGCATGGCTGCTTCTGGCACGGCCACGACTGTCATCTCTTCAAATGGCCGCAGACGCGCCCGGAGTTCTGGCGCGACAAGATCGGCCGCAATCGCGCCAACGATGCGAAGGCCCAAGCCGCGCTGCTCGAAGCCGGCTGGCGCGTCGCGACGGTGTGGGAATGCGCCTTGCGCGGGGCGAACCGGGACATCGACGGCGTATTGCAACGGCTGATCGACTGGCTGCACGGCGATGCGCCGCTGCATGAAGAGCGCGCATAAGGACCGCACATGAGGTTGCGTCTTCAAGCGACGCGGCGAATTTTGCAAGATGCCGGTGCTACACTCGATTAGCTAACTGGGAGTCTCCAGGCTATCTTCCGAGCGGTCTTTCAACGGCTCCCGCCTATCCTGGAACCATCCACTGAAGGAGGCGCATGATGGCTGATTTTCGAATCTGGTCGGACGACTTCCCCGCGAACGGCTTTATGCCGAAGGCACAGGAGATGAACGACAAATCGTTCGGCGTCTCAGGCGATGGCGAGAACGTGTCGCCCGCGCTGCAATGGGACGCGCCGCCCGCCGACACGCAAAGCCTGGCGCTCACCGTCTACGATCCCGACGCGCCCACGGGCAGCGGTTTCTGGCACTGGGTCGTCGTCAACATTCCCGCCGATGCACGCTCGCTGCCGCGCAACGCAGGCAAAGCCGACGGCAGCCTGTTACCGTCGGGCGCGCTGCAGTTTCGCAACGACTACGGCTCGGTCGGGTTTGGCGGCGCAGCGCCGACGCGCGGCGACAAGCCGCATCGCTTCATCTTCCGCGTGCATGCGCTGAAGGTGGCGACCCTGCCGCTCACCGCCGACACGACGAACGCCGTCGCGCGCTACATGACGCATCTGAACGAAATCGATTCGGCCACGTACACGGGCCTGTACGAACTGAAGTAACGGCGGCGCTCCGATCTCCACGGGCCGGCATGGCCACCGCGCGATGCGCGTGTCATGCCGGCCCGAATCGGTTGCCCGCTGTCACGACCGCTGTCGCAGGAAGCACAATCCTGGACACGACTGCCGGCGGGCATCGACCGCCTCGCCGCTCATCACAACAACACAATGCAAGCTTCTTCGTCGACCGACAACCGCCATCCACCGGGCGCTTCCAACCCCGCTGCTCCCTCTCCCGCCGCCGCGCCGGAACCCGAACTGGGGCTGCCGATCCCGCAGCGCTACTGGGCGATCCTCGTCGTCGCGCTGGGCATCACGCTCGCCGTGCTCGACAGCGCGATCGCCAACGTCGCGCTGCCGACCATCGCGCGAAACCTGCGCGCGAGCGCCGCAAGCTCGATCTGGGTAGTGAACGCGTATCAGCTGTCGGTGACGATTTCGCTGCTGCCGCTGTCGTCGCTGGGCGATCGCATCGGCTACCGGCGCGTCTATATGGGCGGACTGGTGCTGTTCACGATCGCGTCGCTCGGTTGCGCGCTCGCCACGTCGCTGCCAACGCTCGCGCTCGCCCGCGTGATCCAGGGCTTCGGCGCGGCAGGCATCATGAGCGTCAACACCGCGCTCGTGCGCATGATCTATCCGCCCACGCAACTCGGGCGCGGCGTCGCGATCAACGCGATGGTGGTCGCCGTCTCGTCCGCCGTCGGACCGACGGTGGCATCCGCCGTACTCGCCGTCGCGGCGTGGCCGTGGCTCTTCGCGATCAACGTGCCGATCGGCATTGCCGCCATCGCAGTGGGCTGGCGCGCGCTACCGCGCAACGAAGGCCATCCGTCGCCGTACGACTATCCGGGCGCCGTGATGAACGCGTTCGTGTTCGGGCTTCTGATCTTCGCCGTCGATGGCTTCGGTCACGGCGAGCGCTACGGCTTCGTCGCCGCCGAATTGATCGCCGCGATCGTGATCGGCTACTTTTTCGTGCGGCGGCAACTCACGCAGTCCGCGCCGCTGTTGCCCGTCGATCTGTTGCGCATTCCTATCTTCGCGTTGTCGGTGGGCACGTCGGTGTGTTCGTTCTGCGCGCAAATGCTCGCGTTCGTGTCGCTGCCGTTCTTGTTGCAAAACAATCTGGGCCTATCCCAGGTCGAGACAGGGCTGCTGATGACGCCGTGGCCGCTCGTGATCGTCGGCGCGGCGCCGCTGTCGGGCGTGCTGTCGGACCGGATCTCGGCGGGCTGGCTCGGCGGCCTCGGGCTCGCGACGCTGGCGCTCGGCCTGTTGCTGCTGGCCACGCTCGGCCCGCACCCCACGGCATTCGATATCGTGTGGCGCATGGCACTGTGCGGCGCGGGCTTCGGCATTTTCCAGTCGCCGAACAACCGGACGATGCTGTCGGCGGCGCCGCGCCACCGCAGCGGCGGGGCGAGCGGCATGCTCGGCACCGCGCGCCTGACGGGGCAAACGCTCGGCTCGGCGCTCGTCGCGCTGATCTTCGGCATCGCGCCGCAGCACGGCCCCGTGCTCACGCTCTACGTGGCGGCGTGCTTCGCGGGCGCGGGCGCGCTCGTCAGCACGATGCGCGTCCGGCACAGCGCGCCGACGGCCGCGTAACGCATACCTTCCAACGCTCCGCTTTCCGCCTATTCTTGTAGACGAAGCCTCAACCGCCGATGTCCGTCGCGACGTGCGGTGCGGGTTTCGCTCTGGCCTTCGAACCTCGGCCTTTGAACGATAGGGGGCACCATGTCACTCATCGTCGCTGGACGTTTCACCACTTTCCCCGCCGCCGAAGACGCCGCGCAAAAGCTCTTCGACAACGGTTTTCCCGGTGAAGACGTCACGCTGTTTTTCGTCAATCCGCGCGGCCAGCATGCGCGCCATCCACTCGACGAACACGCCGCCGCCCCGCCCACGATCTCCTCCGCGCCGCCGACGTCCCCTCGCCATCACCACGCGGTGACGATCGGCGCTGTCGCGGGCGCCGTGATCGGTGTCGCGGTGTTCACCGCGTTTTCGGCGTCGATGCCCGTCGTCGTGATCGCGGCAGGCGTCGGTGCGTATCTCGGGTTGGTGGTGGGCAAGATGGCCCAGGCGCGCAGTGGACCGCATGAGCATCACGACGTCGTGCATCACGAGATGCGCAACTCGGGCGTGCTCGTCGCCGTGCATGTGTGTCCGGAGAACCAGATGGAAGCGGCGCGGATTCTGCGCGAGGCGGGCGGCGCCGATATCGAGCGCGCAACCGGTCACTGGCAACGCGGCAAATGGGCAGATTTCGATCCGCGTCAGACACCCGTGCCACTCACCGAGTTGAACCAGCAGCAGGCGTGACGGGCTCGACGGCTCGAAAATCGCCTGGCTGGAAACGAAAACGGCAGCCTGCAAGGGCTGCCGTTCGTGAACCTGCGCGCCCTACGAGGCCGCGCAATCTTACTCATCTCACGTTAGCTCAGACCGTGACGTCTGCGCGCTTGACGGCCTTCTCCGTCACCGACGAAGCCGTCGCGACATTCCGCAAATCGGCAAGGAACGTATCGCGCCATACCGACAGGTTGTTCTCGCGCAGCGGCGCCATCATGTCCGCGTGACGTGCCTGGCGCTCGGCGAGCGGCATCGACAGCGCGCGCTCCAACGCCTCGGCCATCTGCGACAGGTCGAACGGATTGACGACCAGCGCGCCGGGCAACTGCTCGGCCGCGCCCGCGAATTGCGAGAGCACCAGCACGCCAGGATCGGCCGGGTCCTGCGACGCGACGTATTCCTTTGCGACGAGGTTCATCCCGTCGCGCAGCGGCGTCACATAGCCGACCTGTGACTGACGGAACAGCGCCATCAGCAGATTGCGTTCATACTTGCGGTTCAGGTACTGGATAGGCGTCCAGTCCAGCTGCGCGAAGCGGCCATTGATACGCCCCGCCTCGCCTTCCAGCGTCTGTCGAATGCGCTGGTAGGTCTGCACATCGGCGCGGGTCGGCGGTGCGATCTGCACGAGCGACACGCGGCCATGCCAACCGGGCGCGCTCTGCAACAGACGCTCGAATGCCTGGAAGCGCTCGACCAGCCCTTTCGAATAGTCGAGCCGGTCCACGCTCATGATCAGCTTGCGGCCGCGCATGCCGTCGCGCAGGCTACGCACCGGCTTGCGGTCGGTGAACTGCTCGGCGGCCTTGGCGATCGCATCGGGATAGATGCCGATCGGATACGCCCCCACCTTCAGGAACCGGCCGTATGCGTGAATCATGTTCTCGTCGCTCGACGTGCCGTGATGCCCGCGCTCGATGTAATCGACGAACGACTGCCGGTCCGCGTCTGTCTGAAAACCGACCACGTCATAGCTGCACATGCACTTCACGAGTTCCTCGTGCGGCGGCACGGTGCGCATCACCTCCGGCACGGGAAACGGAATATGCAGAAAGAAGCCGATCGGATTCTTCACGCCCAGATCGCGCAGGCAGCGCGCGAACGGCAACAGGTGATAGTCGTGAACCCAGATGATGTCGTCGGGCTTGAGCAATTCCTTCAACTGCTTCGCGAGCGTCACGTTCACTCGCAGATAGCCGGCATATTCCTGCCGGTCGTAGCGCGACAGGTCATTGCGGTAGTGGAACGTCGGCCATAGCGTCGAATTCGAGAAACCGCGGTAGTACTGGTCGTAGTCGCGCTTGGTCAGCCCCACGGTGGCGTAGGTCACGTTGCCCTGCTTCTCGATGACGGGCGGGGACGACTCGGCGACGGTCTCGCCGCTCCAGCCGAACCACACTCCTCCCGTTTCCTTCAGGGCGTCCAGCACTCCGATTGCGAGACCGCCCGCTGCGGGGCGTCCTTCCTGAGTCGGCGCGACGCGGTTTGAAACGACGATCAATCTGCTCATTGCGGCTCCACCTCATTCAGTTGACTGTACATGCGGTGATACTCCGCCTTACGGCACGCAAGTCCTATGCCGTAAGGCGCGAAAAGACGGAATAAAAATGTATGTAAATGTGACGGGCGAGCAAAAACTAGCTGCGCCCGGGCACCCGCGCAGCAGATTTTTCGCTCGACGATCTAACCGGAACCGGCCGGAAAAATGGCTTCAGGCGTCCTGCTCGGAGCCCAGGTCGCGCTGGTATTCCAGCCCTTCCTGACGCGTGCCACCCTGGTTGTGATCCCCGTCTGGCGGCGCGCCGGGCGCCGGGCGGTTCTGCTGCGCCGGGTCCGGCCCGACGGGTGGATTGCCCGAGCCGCCGGCTGGGCGCTGGTCGCGCTTCGAATGACGCGCGGAGCGCCGCAATGCGGGATGTCTCATGATGGACGCCTCCAGGGGAAGGCCAGTACCCGGACAGGGTTTGCCCGGGACGCATCCCCTTAGTCTAGGCCGATGAACGTAAATTGCCGGTAAAAAGTTCGGCGGTTTTGTAACGCGTACAGGGCGCGGGCCCGCCAATTGCGTCGATGCGCCAAATCCGCGTGCGCCCCTTCGAGAGGCCGCCGCTGCTGTGTGAAGGCAGGCGTCAGAACTCCGGCAGCAGCGTCATGCGGGCAATCGTATGAGGTGTTTGCGAAGGTTGCGACGGCGGATCGCCGATCGGCGGTGTATCGGGTTCGACGGGTTCGCGCGTCGGGTCGGGTATCGTATCCGGCTGGTTCGGCTCGGGCGGCGTCGTAGGTTCAGGACGGTGCGCGTAGATACCGTGGACGGCGTCATGTTCCGGCATGGTTTGGCTCCCTGTTTTCGTTCGATGTCGTCTTCGCTTGATGCGCCGGCGACTGTTGAACTCAAATCAGCAAGGCATGTGCCGTTGATGCCGCTGTCCGCCGTGGCGGACAGCGGCAAGTCCAGCTATTTCGCCGACGCGCTCACGCGTCCGCCTTGCCGAGAGCCTGCGGCTCGTCGCTGACGTCGTCGACATCGGCACGTCCGGCATCGTTGCCGTATTCGACGAGCCGGTTATACAGCGTCTTCAGGCTGATGCCGAGAATCTCGGCCGCGCGCGTCTTCACGCCGCCGCACTGTTCGAGCGTTGCCAGAATCAGCTGACGATCGGCCTCGGCGAGCGACGTGCCGAACGGAATCGTGATCGCCGTGCCCGCCGTCGGCTTCGACAGCGAGATTTGCAGCGGCACCGTGGCCGTGCTGTCCGAATCCGTGCCGGCCATGATGTGCGCGCGCTGCACGTAGTTCTTCAGCTCGCGCACGTTGCCGGGCCACGGGTACGACAGCAGCATCTCCTTCACCGCGGGCGGGAAGTGCTTCTTGGTGGTGTGCTGCTCGTTGAGATCATCCAGGAACGCCTGCGCGAGCAACTCGACATCCTTGCCGCGCTCGCGCAGCGGCGGCAGGCTGATCGGGAACACGTTCAGACGGTGATACAGGTCGAGGCGCAGCTTGCCTTCGAGCACGGCCTGCTCCGGATCGCGGTTCGTCGCGGCGATCAGGCGCACGTCGGTTTCGATTTCCTTCGTCGTGCCGACTCGCATGAACATGCCCGTCTCCAGCACGCGCAGCAGCTTCACCTGCAACTCGATCGGCATTTCGGTGATTTCGTCGAGGAATAGCGTGCCGCCGTTCGCACGTTCGAAATAGCCCTTGTGCTGACGGTCGGCGCCCGTGAACGCACCGCGCTCGTGGCCGAACATCTCCGATTCGATCAGGTTCGGCGAGATCGCGCCGCAATTGACGGCAAGAAACGCGTGCTTGCGACGCAGGCTCAACTGATGCAGCGTCTGCGCGGCGACTTCCTTGCCCGTGCCCGATTCGCCGACCAGCATCACGGAAGCGGCCGTCGGCGCGACGCGGCTGATCTGGTCGTACACCTGCTGCATGATGGGTGAATTGCCGAGCATCAGGCCGAAGCGGCCCATGCGACGCAACTCGCCGCGCAGCGTGCCGATTTCCGCCTTCAGGTCGCCCGCGCGCGGCAGGCGGCTCAAGATGGCCTTCACGCGCTGCATGTTGATCGGCTTCACGAGGTAATCGGCGGCGCCCATCTTCAGCGCGCTCACAGCCGACTCGACCGTCGCATGCCCCGTGATCACGACGAATTCCACGCCCGAGCGCGGATCGAGATCCTCGAACAGATCGACGCCCGAGCCATCGGGCAGCTTCAGATCGGTGAACACGACGTCAGGCGTTTGCCGCACCAGCTGGATGCGGGCCTCGCGCAGATCACCCGCCGTCGCCGTGGTCAGCCCGTCTTCCGCGATGATGGCCGCCAGCGCTTCGCGGGTACTCGGATCGTCATCGACAATCAATACATGTGGCATCGCGTATGGAAAGCTCGTAAGTGCTGGTCATGGATACGCGCAGCCTGCGTCTCGCCGGAAAGTTGCGAACGACGAAAGCGCCCGCGCGCTGCGATTTTCAAGCATACGCTTGCATCGCAGCGACGAACGCCTCGACCGGAAAAACTTTCCGAATTAACTCATCTACGCAACAATTACCGCAAGTTTTGCTGTAAAAAGCACTTATTGTTGTGCTTTTTGCTCATTATAAGGCCTCGGGTCGAAAAAACATCAACGCGCATATGACGCGGCGCACGATCGTGTTAAATCGCATTCCGCCGTGCGCGCCACCCGGTTTAGCTGCGCGGAAACGGCCAGGCGTCGCCGTGATCCGCGCCATTACCGTTGCGCAGATGCTTGGCGGGCGTGGGCGCGACGTGCGCGCCCGGCGCGCCCGGCGCTCCCTGCGTGGGTTGCACCGGCTCCGTCACGGCGCCGCCCTCGCCTTCCCAGCGCGTCAGATCGCGCGCGAGCGGTTGCTGCGCGGCGCGCTGCTTTTGCACCCAGCGCCATGCCAGTACGCTGCCCACGGCGAACACGGCGCCGAATATGCCGATCTTGGGTCGTGCCATGTTGAACTCCTTGTTGTCGCGAATGGAAATGGCAGCGGCCACGCGGCCGCCATGCCGGATTAGCGCCCTCAGCGCGCGGCGAGCATGCCCAGCACGAAGCCGACACCGGCCGCGATGCCCAGCGACTGCCACGGATTCTGGCGCACGTATCGCTCAGTCTGGACGGTGGCGCTGCGGTAGCGCCGCTGGGCCGAGGTCTGCGCGTCGGCGAGCGCGTTCTGCACGGAATCGACGTGCGTGCGCAGCCGCTCACGCAGCGCGTCGAGGCCTTCGCCCGGCACGGCTGCCGCGAGCCGCAGCATTTCTTCTGAATCGGTCAACAGCACGCTGAGATCCTGGACAAATTTTTGTCGGCCCAACGCGAGCTGTTCAGTGGTTTCCGTCATTGCAATCTCCTGTTCCGGCGCGGGGACCGGATTTGTCCCGTCTGTCGATGGGCGGTTCCGGTGTCATGCGTCATCTCCCGTCTGTCGCAACGGTCGTTCCCGGCATCCTCGTGCGATCTACGGGTTCTCATCGAGTTCCGCAAAACGCGGCGCGATCGAAGACCGCGCGCACGCATACGCGATGCAGACAAAGTTGCCGACCTGCATCGCGCGCCGCGCAACTTTTTCCGGCAACGCGTGTCGATCGTACGTTAACGTTTGCGAACTGCCAGCGAACGGCAAACTTGCATGCGCCTTGCCGGATATGGCGCGTGAGTGGTTAAATTGCCTTTTGTGAGATAGTGGACCACTCTTACAAGGCAATCCACGCTCTCGATACTGGCCTGCGCCATTCACGACACCCACCCGAAATTGCACAGGACACCCTTGCCTATGTCGTCAACCGATCTGGACTCGCCCGCCACCGAAGCCGATGGCGGCGGTGCGTCTCCGGCGAAGCAACGCGCGGCGGAAAACGTCCCGGGACTGAAGTCGTACGGCACGCTGTACGGCTCATCGCCCGTCATGCTGGATCTTTACGAACAGATCGACCGCGTGGCCGCCACCGATGCGACGGCACTCATCATCGGCGAATCGGGCACGGGCAAGGAGCTGATCGCCCGCACGATTCACGACCATAGCGCGCGCAAGGGCGGCGCGTTCGTCGCCGTCAACTGCGGCGCGATACCCGACGAACTGATCGAAGCCGAACTGTTCGGCCATGAAAAAGGCAGCTTCACGGGCGCGGTCCAGGGCCGCATCGGCTACTTCGAGCATGCGAACGGCGGCACGCTGTTTCTCGACGAAGTCACCGAAATGGCGCCCGTGCGGCAGGTGAAACTGTTGCGCGCGCTGGAGACGGGCACGTTCTATCGCGTCGGCGGCACCGAGCTGATTCGCGGCGACGTGCGCGTGATCGCCGCGACCAATCGTGACCCCGCTGTCGCGGTGAAAGAAAACGGCCTGCGCGAAGACCTGATGTACCGGCTCGCCGTGTTCCCGCTACGCGCGCCGCCGCTGCGCGAGCGCGAAGGCGACCGCGAACTGCTGGCGGTGCATTTCCTCAACGAGCTCAACCGCCAGGAAGGCACGAACAAGGTGTTCAGCAAGCGTTCGATGGAAACGCTGCGCACCTGGTCGTGGCCCGGCAACGTGCGCGAGCTGAAGAACGCGGTGTATCGCGCGTTCATTCTGGCCGAGAAGGCGGTGGAGTTGCCGCATCCGCATCTGATGTCGCGCGTGAAGAAGCCCGTGACAGTCGGCGACTCGATGAGCGTGTGGATCGGCACGCCGCTCGCCGATGCGCAGAAGCAGATCATTCTCGGCACGCTCAAGTATTGCGGCGGCGACAAGCGGCGCGCGGCGAAAGCGCTCGGCGTGAGTTTGAAGACGCTGTACAACCGGCTCAGCACCTACGGCGACGAAGAGTCGAATCACGACGAC
Source organism: Paraburkholderia steynii (assembly GCF_900100565.1). Lineage (NCBI taxonomy): Bacteria > Pseudomonadati > Pseudomonadota > Betaproteobacteria > Burkholderiales > Burkholderiaceae > Paraburkholderia > Paraburkholderia steynii. The sequence continues at coordinate 101,003 of NZ_FNDI01000011.1, forward strand.
AACTGATTCGCAGCGACGCGCGCAGCCTATTGCGCGCTGATCGCTTTTGCGGTTTTTGCGGTTTCAACAAGCCCTTCTTCGCGGCATTTTCTCCACTCGCGTTCGCGGCTTCCAGTCAAGCCGCGTCTCTTCTTCCGCCGCGCCGCGCTGCACGCAAGCGCTAGCGCCAGCCGTGCCCCATGCCTTGCTCAGGCATGCCAACTGCTCCTCACGCCAAACAGAAAGACCCCGGCCTCGCAGCATCTTTTGCAATTGCTTGCATTTTCCCTATGCCAATTACAAAACGCATCCTGCACAATGCCGCAGCGAAAAAATCAGATGTATCTGCCTTCGCGCTGGCGCGCTCCACGCGTCGAAGGCACGAGCAGGAGCGATGACGAAGAAATGCAAAAAGCAATGCACCGTGACAAACACGCCGCGCCAGCCAGCGCCATGCGGCGATCGATCTTCCCGAGCGCCACGCTAATTGCAGCCCTGGCCGTCGCCGTCACCACGACATTGAGCGGATGCGGATCGCTTTATTCGGAAGGTGCCACGGCGGGCGCCGGTATCGCAGGCGCAGCCATTGCCGGGAAAGTAACGAACAACGCCGCCGTCGCCACGGGTATCGGCCTTGGCGCCGTCGCCGCGGCGCGCGCAGGCGTGCAGTACTCCGAACGCGTGATCCATCGCAACACCCAGGACAGCATCGCCGTGGTCGCCGGCCCGCTCGCGGTTGGCGCGGTTGCGCCGTGGAGCATCACGCATTCGGTGCCGCTCGAAGAAGACGAGCATGGCCGCGTGACTGTCAGCCGCACGATCAGCGCGGGCGAACTCGACTGCAAGGAGATCGTCTTCTCCGTCGATAAAACTGCGACCAAGAACGTGCCCGCGTCGAGCGCGTTCTATGTCGCGTCGATCTGCCGCGACGGCGCGGCGTGGAAGTGGGCATCGGCCGAGCCCGCGACGGAACGCTGGGGCTCGCTGCAATGAGCGCGCGTCCGTCAACCGGAAGCCTGAGGGCGGCGACGGCTGTGCGGCTCGCGCTCGTCGGCGCGTTGTGCATCGGTACGGGCGCGATCGTCAGTGGCTGCAGTTCGGCTTCCGTCGGCGCGGCAGCGGGCGCCGGCGCCGGCGCCGCGACGGGTATCTTCACCGCGAATCCCGCTGTGGGCATCGGCGTGGGCATTGCCGTGCAAGCCGCCACCGACGAAGCCGTCGCGCGCTACATGCGCGTGATGCACTCGGATCAGCAGAACGTGATCGCGGCGCTTGCGGGCGCGATGCCTGTCGGCGAGACGCGCGACTGGAGCGTCAAACACTCGCTGCCCATCGAGAACGGCCACGGCCAGGTGCGCGTGACGCGCGCGTTCGCGTCGTCGCTCGCGATCTGCAAGGAGTTCGTGTTTTCGGTCGTCGACGGCGACAAGCCAGACGCGAAGGTCGACTGGTACATGGCGAGCGCCTGCCAGCAGGACAACAAGGGTTACTGGAAATGGGCATCGGCGGAACCGGCTGTCGAGCGCTGGGGCAATCTGCAGTAACGTCGCTCGTTGCGCGTAGCATCGGGACCAAAACGAAGGGGAGCCGCGCGGCTCCCCTTCTTTCTTCGCTCACGCAAATCGCGCGCTGCCGTCAGGACTCGACGTCCTCGAGACTGAAAATTTCCGTCTGGTCGTTATACGAGAAAATTTCGGCATAACGGCCCCAGTTGATAACGGCGTCAAGCGTCTCTTCTGCAGCGCTGTCCGACAGGAAGTCTTCCAGTTCCTGCTCGAAGCGCACGCGCGGCGCGCGGTGTCCCGGGCGCTCGTTCAGCACCTTCTTGATTCGCGCCGCGAGCGGCACGTGCTTGAGCAGATGGTCGGCGAACATCAGCTTGCGCTCCTGCGTGCCGAACTCGGCGAACACGCGCGCGGGCGGCGTCAGGAAAATATCGCCCTCACGCACGTCCGCGAAGCCCAGATGCTGCAGCACTTCGGCGATCGGGAACAGGTCGTCCACCTCCAGATGCAGCGAGCGCGCGATTTCCGGCATGTCCGCGCGGCCGTGATACGGCGCGGCCGCGAGCGTTTCGATCAGACCCGCCATCAGGTTGGTCGACACATGCGGCAGCCAGCTGTGCAACTCCAGCCCCTTCTTCGTCGATTCGTCCTTTTGACGCGCCGTCATCTTCGCGTAGATGTCGTCGACCAGCCGCCGGAATGCCGGATCGAGACGGTTGCGCGGATGCTTGAACGGCACCTTGATCTCGGCGATCACGCGGCCCGGATTCGAGGACAGCACGAGGATGCGGTCGCACATGAACACGGCTTCCTCGATGTTGTGCGTGACGATCAGCACCGACTTGATCGGCATGCGCCCTTGCGTCCACAGATCGAGCAGGTCGGTACGCAGCGTCTCGGCCGTCAGCACGTCGAGCGCGGAGAACGGTTCGTCCATCAGCAGCAGCGTCGGATCGACGACCAGCGCGCGCGCAAAGCCGACGCGCTGGCGCATGCCGCCCGACAGCTCGCGCGGATACGCGTTCTCGAAGCCGTCGAGACCGATCAGGTCGATCGCCGCAAGCGCGCGTTCGCGGCGCGCACGCGCACCGACGCCGAGCGCCTCGAGACCCGCTTCCACGTTCTGCAGCACGGTCAGCCACGGAAACAACGCGAAGGTCTGGAACACCATCGCAACGCCATCGGCGGGCCCTTTGAGCGGCTTGCCCATGTAGGTGACTTCGCCGCCCGTCGGCTCGATCAGGCCGGCGATGATACGCAGCAGCGTCGACTTGCCCGAGCCCGAGCGGCCAAGCAACCCGACGATCTCGCCTTCGCGCAACGACAGGTTGGCGTCGTCGAGCACCAGCAGTTCGCCCTGGGTCTTGTTGAACCCGCGGCACACGTCCTTGACGCGCAGGATTTCTTCGCCGAGGCGCGGCGGCATCGGCGGCGTCTGGATCGGCGCGGCGGTTACGGTTTTCGGATTTTGCATCGCGTTATGCCTTCAATGAATCTCAATCGAGCCGCAGGCGGCTTTCGGCGTAGGCGTACAGCGGACGCCACAACGCGCGATTGAAGAGGGACACGAACAGGGACATCACCGCGATGCCCAGAATGATCTTCGGATAGTCGCCCGCGGCCGTGTACTGCGCGATATACGCGCCGAGCCCGTGCGCGGCGAGTTTGGTATCGCCCCACTGCACGGCTTCCGCGACGATGCTCGCGTTCCACGCGCCGCCCGAGGCGGTGATCGCGCCCGTCACGTAGTACGGGAACACGCCCGGCAGCATGACCTGGCGCCACCATTGCCAGCCGCGGATGCGGAAATTCTTCGCGGCTTCCTTGTAGTCGTTCGGATAGGCGCTCGCGCCCGCAATCACGTTGAACAGGATATACCACTGCGTGCCGAGCACGATCAGCGGCGACAGCCAGATGTCCGGGTTCAGATTGAACTTGACGATCACGATCACGAAGACGGGGAACAGCAGGTTCGCCGGGAACGCCGCGAGGAACTGCGCGACCGGCTGGATCTTCTCGGCGAGCGAGGGGCGCAGCCCGATCAGCACGCCGATGGGCAGCCACACCACCGACGCGAGCGCGATCAGCAGCGTCACGCGCAGCAGCGTGATGAGACCCAGCACGAACACATGGCCGACTTCATCGAGCGTCACGCCCGTGCGTACATACTCGACGACGCGATATACGACGAATGCCGTCACCAGCACGACGATCACGGCCCACACGATGTCGCCCGTCCTGGACGGCTTGAGCACGGCCGGCTTCGCGAACTTCACGGCCCCGACACGCGGCAAGCGGATCGGCACGCGCGCGGCCTTCGCGAACATCCAGCCGATGGGCACGAGCAGACGGTGAATCAGCCGCGTGCGGCGGATCAGGTCGAGCAGCCACGATTCCGGCGCGTCGCCGGAACTCGTGTTCTCCATGCGGAACTTGTCGGACCATGCGACCAGCGGACGGAACAGGAACTGGTCGTACGCGAGAATCACGACCGTCATCGTCAGGATCACCCAGCCGATCGCGTGCAGGTTCTTCTCGGAGATCGCCGCCGCCAGATACGCGCCGATGCCCGGCAGCGTGATGGTGTGATTGCCGACCGTGATGGCCTCGGAGGCGACCACGAAGAACCAGCCGCCCGACATCGACATCATCATGTTCCAGATGAGGCCCGGCATCGAGAACGGCACTTCGAGCTTCCAGAAGCGCTGCCACGACGTCAGATGGAAGCCCTTCGACACCTCGTCCAGATCGCGCGGCACGGTGCGCAGCGACTGGTAGAAGCTGAAGGTCATGTTCCACGCCTGGCTCGTGAAGATCGCGAAGATCGCGGCCAGCTCGGCGCCCAGCACCCGCGACGGAAAGAGCGCGAGGAAGAAAGTCACCGTGAACGAGATGTAGCCGAGCACGGGCACCGACTGCAGGATGTCGAGAATCGGCACCAGCACCTGGCCCGCGCGGCGGCTCTTCGCGGCGAGCGTGCCATAGACCAGCGTGAAGGTCAGCGACGCGACCATCGCGGCGAGCATGCGCAGCGTGGTACGCAGCGCGTACTCAGGCAGGTTCGCCGGGTCGAGCGAGATCGGCTCGCTTTGCAGCGTCGAGATGGGCGCCAACGTCTCGTGGAAACCGACCACGGCCATCGCGATCACGCAGATGATGAGCGGAAACGCGACGAAATCCCAACGATTGGGGAGCACCCGCCACGCCGAAGCGTTGGCAGTGCGGTTCAGGGTGAAGCTGAACAGATCCATCAGGCGGCCCTCCCTTCGCGGCGGAATGCAGGCATGCCGCCGGCCATGATGGCTACACGCGCGCCGGCATGGCTGGCGGCGACGCGACGGTCCGAGGATCGATCCGGAAAGCGGAAATCAGGCATGGCAAAACGCTAATGCGCGGTAAATCGTTGGCGTTCAATACGCATTGGCCGGCGACGGATACATCGCGCGGCGCCCCGTGCGGGCCTGCACTTACGGCCGGCGCAATCGTGTTGCGCGAGCCGCCGCCGGCAGGCCAGCGAGCTTTCCTCATTTTGGACGGCACGACACTACTACAACCTGTGTGACAGAAACAACCGTTGACACTCAAATGTCACGCTGAATGGTTACCGGAATGGATCTGTAAGCGGCAGGCCGCGTGCATCAACAGGCCGGGCTTGCGCCCGCTTCTGGCGAACCGTCGCGTGCTAGCCACAATCCGATGGCCGTGCCGCTATTCAGAAAGTCCCGCTGGAGGCCGTTAATACCCCACACGGGACTTCCGCGCGCGCAAATCCTGGCTAGCGCCGGGCCGTGCGGCGGTTAAAATCGGGATGCGGCGAAACCTGCTGGCCGACGGCGACGAGGACGGTGGCGCGGCACATTTATCCTGGCTCCGTGCGAAGCACGGTGAAAATCGGCAGGAACGGCCCAGCGCCAGCGCGTTGCAACGAAAGACGTTGTTGCATGAATCAGTCAGACGGATCAGAGGGTCGATGAAAAGGACAACCTTGCGCCAGGCATTGGGACCGGCCAGTTTCGTACTGGTCGTGCTCGCATGCTGGTTCGCCTCCGGCCTGGTCGCGGACCGGATGGTACAGCAAGAACTGGATACCGCCTTGCGCCAGCAGCGGCAAATGTCCGCCTCGATCGTCTACAACATGGCCGAAGTGATCGCGAGCGACCTGGCGATGTCGCGGGCGATACCCGCCACCATGGCCGAACTCGGCGTGATCCAGCAGGCGCTGACGCACTCGCAGAATTATGCCGCGTCAGGCGTCGACCTGGAACCCGCCCATCGCGAAGATCTGCTGAAGTCGCCCGAACTGGCGGGCATCAACGGTTTCCTGCGCGACGCCCAGGGCTTCTCAGGCCTCGACATCATCTGGCTGGTCAACGCGAACGGGCTATGCGTCGCGGCGAGCAACGCGCAAAACGCGCATTCGTTCGTCGGGCTCGACATGCGCTCGCGCAGCTACCTGACCAACGCCCTGCTCGGCGCGTTCGGCGAGGCATACGGCGTGGGCCGCATGAGCGGCGAGCCGGGCATCTTCATCTCGGCGCCCGTCTACGACGACGGCCTGCTGGTCGGCGCGATCGTCGCCAAGGTCGGCATCGCGCGGCTGCGCCACTGGGTTGCGCACGCCGGCACCTTCGTCACCGACGACAACGGCGTGGTCATCATGGCGCACAATGCGGCGCTCGAAGGCCAGGCCATGCCGAACTCGCGCGTCACGCAGATGAACGCGGTCGAGCGCATGGGCACCTATCATCGCGACCAGTTTGCAACCATCCAGATCCAGCCCGTCAAGAGCCAGGTGCGCAGCGATGCGCCGTGGGTACCGACGGCGATCGCCGATCAGCTGTTCGACATGCCCGGCCAGCCGATCCCGACGCTCTACCAGTCGCGCGGCGGATTGAACTCGGGCCTGTCCGCGCATCTCGTCGATCCGCTCGTCGCGTGGCCCGAGCTGATGCGCAATCACAAACGGGATCATCTGCTGGTGTTCCTGACGCTCGCGGGCACGGTGGCGCTCGCCTGGGTGATTACCGTGTCGTATCTGCGCGAGCGGCGTCATCACCGCGCCACCCGCGTGTTGGCCGAGCAGTTGCAGTCCGCGAACACGCTGCTGTCCGCGGAAGCGCGTCACGACGCGCTGACGGGCGCGCTGTCGCGCCGCTATTTCCTCGATCTGCTCCGTCATGAGATCGACCGTGCGCGCGCGACGGGCGAGCCGCTGTGCATGGCGATCGCCGACCTCGATCACTTCAAGCAGATCAACGACCGCTTCGGCCACGCTGCCGGCGACCGCGCGCTCGAACACTTCGTCGACACCTGCCGCGCCGAGCTGCGCGGCAGCGACGCGATCGGCCGGCTGGGCGGCGAGGAATTCGGCATTCTGCTGCCGTCGACGCCGCTCGGCACCGGACTCGAAGTGGTCGAGCGCCTGCGCGTGCGCCTGAAGGCGACGCCGTCGGCGAAGCTGCCGCAGTCGGTTGGCTTGAGCGTGAGTATCGGCATTACCGAACTGTCGGCGGAAGATCTGCCCGAGCGCATCATCAGCCGCGCCGACCAGGCGCTCTATGCCGCGAAACAGGGCGGACGCGACCGCAGCGAGGCCGTGCCGCCCGACGATACCGCGCCGCCCACGCGCACGCCCGCCAATGCCTGGTGACGCCCGCTCGTAGAGTTTGGTGATGTCCGGTAAGCAGGCGAAACGCTCTCTGACCGGTCAGCGATGCGCCCTGCATCGCGCATGTCGAAGCCGCCGGGCAAGCGGAGCTTAAGCAGGTATCATCGACTGTCATCCGAAAGTTGTGATCACCGCTTTACGCTCCCCCGGAGGTTCGCATGAAGGGAAATCTGGTCATCGTCTGCCGCGATCAGGACGCTGACGCCTTCGATCATCTGCTCGCAGAGTACGGCGCGTTTCAGACGCGCCTGTCGTCGACCGCGTGGTATCTGAAGCTGGAAGTCGCGCCTGAAGTGATACAGGAAGAAATCCTCACGCGTCTTGGCAAGTACACGACGCACTACATCTTCGAGGCGGATACGGTGACGTGGAATACCGTGGATAGCGAAGCCGCCGCCGCGCTCAACACGCTCTTCACCGAATAGGCAGGCTGCCTGTCTGATCGAACGGTATGGACGGCGCATTTGCAATCCCTCAGCGCCAGGCCCGTTTCTGAATGCCGCGCAGCCGAAGCGCGCGGCGCATCACACTCACCAGACGATTTCCGACGCCGCCACCGTGCGCGACACCGCTTCCAGCGGGAACGTCATCTGCACGCGCAAGCCCCGCCCGCCATTAGGCGCATCGTTGTTGCCGATCTGCCATTCGCCGCCCGCGCGCCGCACGAGCCGCTCGACGATCGCGAGGCCCAGGCCGCTGTGGCCATTGCCGCCGCGCGCCGGATCGAGCCGCACGAAGGGCCGGCTTGCGTTGATCAGATCTTGCGCGGCGATGCCGCTGCCGTTGTCCGTGACCGTCAGCGTGAAGCCTTGCGACGTGCGCGCCGTCGCGACGGTGACGGGCGGTGCGCCGTACGCATGCGCGTTGTCGAGCAGGTTGGACAGGATGCGATCGAGCGTCGCGGCAGGCAGCATGAAGCCCGGACCAGCGCGCAAATCCGTCTGCACCGTCGGCGCACCGCCCGACACCGCGCGATAGCTGCGCACCACGCGTTCGCACTGCGCGTCGACTTCGACGGGTTCGCTGCGGTCGCCGCCGTCGTGCGCGAACACGAGAAACTGCTCGACGATATGCGTCATCGAATCGACGTCGCGCACGACGCCGTCGCGCGTCTTCGCATCGTCCATCATCTCGGCGCGCAGCCGCAGACGCGCAAGCGGCGTCTTCAGATCATGAGCAACACCAGCCAGCATCACCGCGCGATCATGCTCGGTGCGCGCGACCTCCTGCACCATCTGGTTGAAGCCGTGCGTCAGTTGCCGCAGTTCACGCGGGCCGCGCTCGCGCACGGGTGGCACGGGCAGGCCGCGCCCGAAGCGCGTCACCGCCTGCGCCAGCGAGCGCAACGGCTGCTGCAGCTGCCACGCGGCAAAGAGCGCCGCCATCACGCCCGCCGAGAAAATGATGCCGAGCCACAGGACCATCCGGTCGAGCGAGCGCGGCGGCCGCAGCGGCTGCACGGGCACGACGATCCAGCTTGGATCGCTCGCCGCGCGAACCCACAGCGCGGGCGGCTTGCCCGGCGTGCCGACGCGCACCTGCGTCGAGGTGGGCAGACGGTCGCGCACGTCGTCAACGAAACGATCGAGCGGCGCGGGCAAATTCGATACATCGGGTGGAACGTCGGCACTCGCGGGATCGACGAGCCGCACGCGCGAAGGCAGCGGCTGATCCGGCTCGCGCCTGACGTGGTCGCGCACCGCGTCGACGAGGAACACGGCCTCTTCGACGGCATAGCGTGTCTGCGACTGGTTGCGCTCGAAGCGCACTAGCAGATACCACGCGAAATGCGACACCAGCAATACACAGACGACGAGCAGCGCGAGCCGCCCGAACAACGAATCAATTGGACGCCGCATGTTGCTCGCCATCGGGGACGAACACGTACCCGCGCCCGCGTACGGTCTGAATGAAGCGCGGCACGGACGGATCGGTTTCGAGAATACGGCGCAGGCGCCACACCTGCACGTCGATGCCGCGGTCGGTGCCGTCGTACTCGGGACCGTGCAGCAGTTCGAGCAGGCGCTCGCGCGTGAGCGTGCGCATCGGGTGATTGACGAAGATCTTCAGCAGCGCGAACTCGCTGCCCGACAAGGTGAGCGGCTTGCCTTCCTGATGCAGCGTGCGCGACTGGAAGTCGAGCGTGAAGCGGCCGAACGAGAACGGCTCGCGCTGCTCGGGCGCAGCCGCCGACGGCAGCGTCTTGCGGCGGCGCAACACCGCCTGCACGCGCGCGAGCAGTTCGCGCGGGTTGAACGGCTTGCCGAGGTAATCGTCCGCACCGAGTTCCAGGCCGACGATGCGGTCCACGTCGTCCGCGCGCGCCGTCAGCATGATGACGGGGATATCGTCGCCCGACGCGCGCAGCTTGCGCAGCGCCGTGAGACCGTCGACGCCCGGCATCATCAGGTCGAGCACGATCAGGTCGGGCCGTTCGCGCTCGATGCGGCGTTCCAGTGAGCTGGCGTCGTGCAGCACCGACACTTCGATGCCTTGCCGGGCCAGATAATCGCGCAGCAGATCGCGCAGTTCGACGTCGTCATCGACGACCAGAATTTGAGTAGCCATGGTTTGAAGTGTAACGCGCGCCCCGCTGCGTTTCCGCCCCTACTGACCCCGAAAGGGTTACCGGGTGTTACCGCGAAAGGCACACGTAATGTCACGTAACTTCCGCAAGGATACGCGTAACACGACGGGCATTCGATCCCTCTACGCTGTGCCTTACCGAATGCGCGCTGGTCCACCTTCGAGACGGGCGGCATCGTCGGCTAGTTGATCAAGGAGCACAGTAATGTCCAAAAAAACATCACGCTTTCTCGCCGTTGCCGCTGCATCGCTTGCACTGAGTCTCGGGGCCGCGTTCGCCGCGCAACCCCAAGGCGGTCCCGGCATGGGCCATGGCGGCCCGGGCTGGCACCACGGCGGCTTCATGAAGGAACTGAACCAGTTGCACGGGCAACTGAAACTGAACGCGGATCAGGAAAAGGCATGGCAGGCCGCGCTCGACACGATGAAGCAAAGCCATGAAGCCGAGCGCGCGAACCATGAGCAGATGCGCCAGCAGTTCAAGCAGATGCAGCAGCAGCCGATTCTCGACCTGAACGCGATGCACGCCGCGCATCAGCAGATCGAGCAGAAGGACGCGCAGCTGCGCGAGCAGACGTCGACGGCATGGCTGAACTTCTATAACGGCTTGAACGACCAGCAGAAGACCACCGTCAGCACCGCGCTCAAGCAGCACTTCGCAAAGATGGAGCAGCGTCATCAGAAGATGCGCGAGCGTTGGGAAAAGCATCAGGGCGACGCAGCGGCTTCGGCGGTGAAGCCTTAAGCGAGGTCAGCCGCGTTGCCTCGCGCGCGCCGGCGTGTCGATGAACGCCCTTCGCCGGGCGTGACACGTGTAAAAGAAAACGCCACGGAAGGCAGCTTCCGTGGCGTTGTTTCATTGGCTGACCAACAGACTAATAGACGACATGAACGAAAGCGCAGCCTCGCTCAACGCAACTGACCGAGGTCGAACAGCAGCACTTCCGCGCCCTCGCCGTTTTCGACCGTGACGCTCGCGGCATCGGTGATCATCGCGGCGTCGCCCGCCTTCAGCGCCTCGCCATTGACCGTGACGGCGCCACGCGCAACATGCACGTACGCCTGGCGTCCCGCCCCGAGTGCGAGCTCGTCACGCTCCGCGCCGTCGAAGAGACCGGCGTAGATCGACGCATCGGCGTGGATCGTCACCGCGCCGTCGCGGCCGTCCGGCGCGGCCACGACGCGCAGCCGCCCGCGCTTGTCGGCATCGGTGAAGCGCTTTTCCTCGTAGCCCGGCGCGTCGCCTGCGCGTTTCGGGATGATCCAGATCTGCAGCAGATGCAGCGAGTCTTCCTGCGATCCATTGAACTCGCTGTGCATCACGCCCGTACCGGCGCTCATGCGCTGCACGTCGCCGGGACGGATCGTCGAGCCGTTGCCGAGGCTGTCGCGATGCGACAACGCGCCCTCTAGCACATAGGTGACGATCTCCATGTCGCGATGCCCGTGCGTGCCGAAGCCCTGCCCAGCGGCGATTCGATCCTCGTTGATCACGCGCAGCGGACCGAAGTGCATGTGCTCGGGATCGTGGTAATCGGCAAACGAGAAGCTGTGTTTGGCGTTCAGCCAGCCGTGGTTGGCGTGGCCGCGCTCGTCGGAACGACGAATCCTGATCATCTGGGTCTCCCGTGAAAAATTTCCGATGACGGGAATGTATGGGCTGCGCCCGCGAGGGACAATCCGCGCCGCCGCACCGGATCGTTTCATAAATGATGGCAATGCCCGGAAGCCGCGCGATGCCCGTTGCATCGGCCGCCACGACGCGGCCAGAACGCGCGGCGGCCTGCCGCGACCACGTGTCGCGCGTGCATGTCTCTGGCGGCAAAGGGCTTTTTCCTTGCCTCGAGGACTGGCACCGCGGGCGGGTTCGGGTAAAATACCGCGCTTTTTGGAATCGGTCGACGCGTGTACCGCGTCCGGACGGCGCGCCCGGCAGCGCGGGCTCGGCCGGAACGCGCGGTAGCAGGCGCAGAGCGCGCGAAGCGGACAGAGTAAAAGCGCCATCGGGCGACGTGGAACAGGCCTCCGGGCCAAAACAATCCACCGCCAGAACGGGCAGCCTATTTTTGTCCGCCTAGAATGGCGACGGCCGGCCGCACGCGGGCTGCCGTCACCGCAAGAAGGCACGCGGCGACCGGGAAGTCAGGAGAAACATGAAGAAGTACGCACTGTGCGTGGCGCTCGCCGTCATGGCTTCGGGGGCCGCGGCAAAAGAATGGAAAACCGTGCGTATCGGGGTCGACGCCAGCTATCCGCCGTTCGAATCCGTGGCGCCCAGCGGCCAGATGGTCGGTTTCGACGTCGATCTGACCCGCGCGCTGTGCGCGAAGATGAACGTCAGGTGCGTATGGATTCCGCAGGATCTCGACGGCATCATTCCGGCGCTGAAGGCGAAGAAGTTCGACATCATCGTGTCGTCGCTGACGGTGACCGACAAGCGCCGCGAGCAGATCGACTTCTCCGACCGGCTGTTCGACGCGCCCGCGCGCATGATCGCGAAGAAGGGCTCGCCGCTGCTGCCGACGGTTGAATCCCTGAAAGGCAAGCACGTCGGCGTCGAACAGGGCTCGACGCAGGAAGCGTACGCGAAGGCGTACTGGGAGCCGAAAGGCGTGACGATCGTGCCTTACCAGAACCAGGATCAGGTCTACGCGGATCTGGCGACGGGGCGTCTCGACGCCGCGCTGCAGGACGAGTTGCAAGCCGACGCCGGCTTCCTGAAGACGCCGCGCGGCAAGGATTTCGCGTGGGCGGGCCCGGAAGTGAAGGACCCGAAGACGCTCGGCGAAGGCACGGCCATCGGCGTGCGCAAGGAAGACGGCGAGCTGAAGGCGAAGCTGAACAAGGCGCTTGCCGAGGTTCACCAGGACGGCACGTTCACGAAGCTCGAAAAGCAGTATTTCGACGTCGATATTGATCAGAGCCGATAACAGGCACTGAAAAGCCGCCGCATCGCGTCAGATGCGGCGAAAGCTCGGGGCTGGCCCGGATGGGCCGGTCCACGGGCTTCGTAATAAAGTCGGACCGAGAGTAGCAACGCAGTAGAACAAGGCAGGAAAACGCGCTGCCGGCCAGCCAGTTAGTAACGGCCAGGCAGTCATGATTCGCACAGCGGCATGCTGTGCGCCGCACGGGAGACATCGAAGGCATCCGCCTTCGGACCAACCGCCGCAGCGTACGGATTGCCGCGTCTTTCGCGGCGCTCGGGAGCGTCGTCAAGGACCCACTATGCTCTTTCAAGGCTACGGCCCGATCATCTTTGCCGGCACGGTGCAGACCGTGAAGCTGGCAATCCTGTCGCTCGCATTCGCTTTCGTGCTCGGTCTGCTCGGCGCGGCCGCGAAGCTGTCGAAGAACCGGATCACACAGGGCGCGGGCACGGTCTACACGACGCTCATTCGCGGCGTGCCCGATCTCGTGCTGATGCTGCTGCTCTTCTACAGTATCCAGATCTGGCTGAACGACCTCACCGACATGCTCGGCTGGGATCAGATCGACATCGATCCATTCGTCGCCGGCGTCGCCGTGCTCGGCTTCATCTACGGCGCGTACTTCACGGAGACGTTCCGCGGCGCGTTTCTCGCCGTGCCGCGCGGCCAGCTCGAAGCGGGCGCTGCGTACGGCATGTCGGGCTGGCAGGTGTTCACGCGGATCATGTTCCCGCAGATGATGCGCTTCGCGCTGCCCGGCATCGGCAACAACTGGCAGGTGATGGTCAAGGCGACGGCGCTCGTGTCGATCATCGGCCTCGCGGACGTCGTCAAGGCCGCGCAGGATGCCGGCAAGGGCACGCTGCGGTTCTTCTTCTTCACGCTGATGGCGGGCGCCATCTACCTGCTCATCACGACAGCCTCGAACTTCGTGCTGATGTACCTCGAAAAACGCTATTCGACTGGCGTGCGCAAGGCGGAACTATGATCGAGCTGATCCAGGAATACTGGCGCAACTATCTGTATACGGACGGCTACCGCTTCACGGGCGTCACCATCACGTTGTGGCTGCTGGTCGTTTCCATTGGCCTTGGCTTCTGCCTGTCGGTGCCGCTCGCCGTCGCGCGCGTGTCGAAGAGGAAGTGGCTGTCGACCCTGGTCTGGCTGTATACGTATATCTTCCGTGGCACACCGTTGTACGTGCAACTGTTGCTCTGCTACACGGGTCTCTACAGCCTCGAGATCATCCGCTCGAACGAACTGACCAACGCGTTCTTCCGCGACGGCATGCACTGCACGCTGCTCGCGTTCACGCTGAACACCTGCGCGTATACAACCGAGATCTTCGCGGGCGCGATCAAGGCGACGCCGTACGGCGAGATCGAAGCCGCGCGCGCGTATGGCATGTCGCAGTTCACGCTGTATCGCCGCGTGATCCTGCCGTCGGCGCTGCGCCGCGCGCTGCCGTACTACAGCAACGAAGTGATCCTCATGCTGCACGCCACCACGGTCGCCTTCACCGCGACGGTGCCGGACATCCTGAAGATCGCGCGCGACGTCAACTCGGCGACCTACCGTTCGTTCGACGCGTTCGGCATCGCCGCCCTGCTCTATCTGATCATTTCTTTTGGGCTCGTCTGGCTGTTCCGCCGTGCCGAGCGCCGCTGGCTCGCTTATCTGCGCCCGCAAGGCAAGTAAGGCGCCGACCCAGGCAAGTCAAGGAACCCGATGAACACTCCAGCTACACCGCAAATGCTTTTCGTCGACAACCTGCACAAGCAGTACGGCGACAACGAAGTTCTCAAAGGCGTCACGCTGCGCGCGAACCGCGGCGACGTGATCAGCGTGATCGGCTCGTCCGGATCGGGCAAGAGCACGATGCTCCGCTGCATCAACTTTCTCGAGCAGCCCAACGCCGGGCGCATCTTCGTCGAAGGCCAGGAGATTCGCACGGCGAAGGACAAGCACGGCGCGCTGCGCGTGTCGGACCCGAAGCAGTTGCAGAAGATGCGCACCAAGCTTTCCATGGTGTTCCAGCACTTCAACCTGTGGACTCACATGACGGTGCTCGAGAACATCATCGAAGCGCCGCTGCATGTGCTCGGTATTTCGCGCAAGGAAGCCGAAGACCGCGCCCGCACGTATCTGGAGAAGGTCGGTCTCGCGCCGCGTCTCGAGAAGCAGTATCCGTCGCATCTGTCGGGCGGTCAGCAGCAGCGCGTGGCGATCGCCCGCGCACTGACGATGAACCCCGACGTGATGCTGTTCGACGAGCCCACTTCGGCGCTCGATCCCGAACTGGTGGGCGAAGTGCTGAAGGTCATGCAGACGCTCGCCGAGGAAGGCCGCACGATGATCGTCGTCACGCACGAAATGGCCTTCGCGCGCAACGTGTCGAATCACGTGATGTTCCTGCATCAGGGGCGCGTCGAAGAAGAAGGCCGTCCGGACGAAGTGTTCAGGAACACGAAGAGTGAGCGTCTGAAGCAGTTCCTCTCGGGAAGCCTGAAATAAGGCTGCAATGTAGTTTATGTAGTATTACAGGGCGCTTACCGGGCGCCCTTTTTCATTTCCGCGCGGCGTCGCCCTCTCCTTCCTGGACGCCCCAAAAGCTTCGGCGTCCCAACATCTGCGCGATCAGCAGCCAAAACGCGCTTACTCCCGACGATTCTCTCCGTCAATAGTGGCAATCCTTGACGCAAGTCATTAACAACGGTGTGTCCCTTGCACGACAAGGCGTGGAGGGGCCTTCGCAGCCCTCTGTCCCCCACTTGTCCCATATTGGTATTGCAATTTAGAGACATCTTTACCGAGCATCACTAATTTATTCGCCAACCGAAGGGTATTTTGCTAAATTAGTAACCAAAGTAGCAAAACAAAGTTCAAGAAAAGTAGTTTCACTTCAAAACGAACGAAAAGGAGATACCGGTCGCGAGGGATCGGAATGACGATCAGACAGCCAGAAAGGCTGCGCGTCGACATCACAACCGGCCACCGCGCATCTCCCTGGAAAAGATTCCTGCTCGGCGCTGCTGGCGTCCGGGCACCACTCGCAGTACTGGCTTTACTTTTTGACAGGGTATGGAGGAGAAGATGAAGAAAGCTTTGGCTGCCGCAGCGCTGCTGACTTTTGGCGTTGCCGCACACGCACAGAGCAGCGTGACGCTGTACGGGCGTCTCGACGCTGGTCTGGAGTACATGTCGGGTGTGCCGACGAACCCGAACGCAGCGGGTGTCGCACAGAGCAGCTCGCACCGCTTCCGCGCGGAAAGCGGCGACTGGGGTACCAGCCTGTGGGGCTTGAAGGGTGCTGAAGATCTGGGCGGCGGCTACAAGGCCGTGTTCCAGTTGGAAGGCTCGTTCAACACGATGACGGGTGCTGGCCCTGGCGGCGGCGGTCTCTTCAATCGTTGGGCAACCGTCGGCTTCGCAAGCGATCAGTACGGTACGTTCACGATGGGCCGCATGCTGTTCATCTCGAACGGCGTGTGGGACTTCGATCCGTTTGGTCAGTCGAACTGGTCGTCGGCATCGCTGGTTCGTGGCCGCAACTGGCCGCAATCGAGCAACAACGTAGCCTACCAGTCGCCGAAGATCGCTGGCCTTGACTTCTACGGCCAATACGCGCTGTCGAATGCGACGAACTGGAACGGTAACGGCACGACCGCTCAAGGCCGTGAAGCCGGTGCGCAAGTCACGTACACGTCGTCGCTCTTCCAGCTTCGCGGTATCTATGACGAAATCCGCAACCCGGCAAACGGTGGCCTGAACGACTCGTACAACTTCTCACGCGAGTACACGGCTGCATTCAACGTGTTCCTCGGCCAGTTCAAGATCCAGGGCGCGTACCAGGCAATTCGCACGTCGGGCATCACGGCAGCAACGCCGGGCACGCCGACCACGCTCGATCACGAATGGGGTGGCGTGACGTGGCAAGCAACGCCGGCAGCAGCTCTGATCGGCGCGGTCTATCACGTGAACGGCAACAACGGTGCGGGCAACGCGACGATCTACACGCTGGGTGGCTCGTACAACCTGTCCAAGCGCACGCTGTTCGACCTCCAGGTCGCAACGGTCCAGAACAGCAAGACGGCTAACTACGGTCTGAACGCCAACGCGGCAGGCAACACCGTGGCTTCCGACAACCCGCTGATCGGCCACAGCCAGACGGGCGTTTATGCAGGTATCCAGCACTCGTTCTAATCGAACGGTGCAAACAGAACAGCTTTAACAGAAACGGTTTTCACGCTGCTGCGAGAGGCGCGTATCGGTGCGATGTCCGAAAGGGTGTCGCACCTTTTTTTATTTCTGCGCGAAGAAGGCGCAAGCGTCTTGTCTATTTCGCTCAGGCACTTGGCTCGTGCAGAAAAGCACCGGCGCGGTGCAACGCCGATGCTTTTTTCCAATGCGCTATTTCAATCGACGGGCGCAACGCCCGCAGTAAAGCTCACACGGCCGCTTCGTTCTCCTCACCCGTACGAATGCGGATCACGCGTTCGACATCCGCGACGAAAATCTTGCCGTCACCGATCTTGCCCGTGCGCGCCGCGCCGATGATGGCATCGATCACCTGATCGCATTGATCGTTCGCGACGACGACTTCGATCTTCACTTTCGGCAGGAAATCGACGACGTATTCGGCGCCGCGATACAGCTCGGTGTGTCCTTTCTGGCGGCCAAAGCCTTTGACTTCAGTGACGGTCAGCCCTGTCAGGCCGACTTCGGCAAGCGCTTCGCGGACTTCGTCGAGCTTGAAGGGTTTGATGACGGCGGTAATGCGTTTCATGGCGGGCCTCGTCTCGGTTCGGAAAAAGGAAGGTTCAGATGCGTTGATTCTACGCCGCAGCGCACACGTTGCCAGCACCCGGCATGGCAACGCGTGCCGTAACCCGCGCTCAACGGCAGATAAAGACTGATTTCAGGCGGCTTTGTCCGGAACCGTTGCGAGATCATCGGTCCAGACGGTCGCTTCCGAATCGCTCGGCGCGCGCCAGTCGCCGCGCGGCGACAGCGAACCACCCGAGCCGACCTTCGGCGAATTCGGCACGCAACTGCGTTTGAACTGGCTCGTCTTGAAGAAGCGCCACAGGAAAATGCCGAGATTGCGTTTGATGGCGGCAATATCGTATTCGTTGCGCTCGACATGCGCGCCTTCTGGCCAGCCGCCCTGCTCCTTGTCGCACCACGCGTGCAGCGCGAGGAATGCGACTTTCGACGGCGCGAAGCCATAGCGCAGGATGTAGAACAGATTGAAGTCCTGCAGCTCGTATGGCCCGATGAACGATTCCGTCTTCTGCTCGATCGCGCCAGCCGATTTGGCGGGCACGAGCTCGGGGCTGATTTCCGTGGCAAGCACGTTGAGCAGCGTGTCCGAGCCGCTCTTGCCGACGGCACCCGTCTCCGCGACCCAACGCACCAGATGCGTGATCAGCGTCTTCGGCACGCTTGCGTTCACGCTGTAGTGCGACATGTGATCGCCCACGCCATACGTACACCAGCCGAGTGCCAACTCGCTGAGATCGCCCGTGCCGATCACGATGCCGTTATGAAAATTGGCGAGACGGAACAGATGGTTCGTGCGCTCGCCCGCCTGCACGTTCTCGAAGGTGATGTCGTACTTCGCCTCGCCCGCCGAGTACGGATGGCCAAGGTCGTTCAGCATCTGCTCGCAGCTTGGCCGGATATCGATTTCCATCGCGGTGCAGCCGACCACGCTCATCAATTCGCGCGCCTGCTTGAGCGTGCGGTCGCTGGTCGCGAAGCCCGGCATCGTCACGCCGATGATGTTGGTGCGCGGCAGCTTCAGCCGGTCCATCGCTTTCGCGCAGACCAGCAGCGCGTGCGTCGAGTCGAGCCCGCCCGACACGCCGATCACCACCTTCTGGATATTCGACGCCGACAGCCGCTGCACGAGCGCCTGCACCTGAATGTTGTAGACCTCGTTGCAACGCTCGTCGCGGCGGCGTGAATCCGCGGGCACGTATGGGAAGCGCTCGACCTTGCGTTCGAGCGGCAGCGCCTGCGCCGCGTCGTGCCCGATCGCGAAGCGCACGATCTGGAACTTCGCCGCTTCATCTTTGTGCCGCTGCACCGACATGCCGAACGTGGTCTGCCGCATGCGTTCGTGCGAGAGCCGTTCGAGATCGACGTCCGCGAAAATCATGTGCGAATCATCGAGAAAGCGTTCGGACTCGGCGAGCATCTCGCCGTTCTCGTAGATCAGCGCCTGGCCGTCCCAGGCCATATCCGTCGACGATTCGCCGCGTCCCGCCGACGTGTACAGATACGCCGCGAGACAGCGCGCCGACTGCTGGCCGACCAGCTGATGCCGGTAGCCCGACTTGCCGACCACGACGTTCGACGCCGACAGGTTCACCAGCACCGTCGCGCCCGCGAGCGCCGCGAACGACGACGGCGGAATGGGCACCCACACGTCCTCGCAGATCTCGACGTGGAAGCGGAAGTCCGGCACGTCGGTCAGTTCGAACAGCAGCGACGCGCCGAACGGCACCTGCTTACCGAGCAGTTCGATGTCGCGCGCGACGGCGCTGTCGGCGGGCGTGTACTGGCGCGCCTCATAGAACTCGCCGTAGTTCGGCAGATAAGTCTTCGGCACCGCTCCCAGCACGACACCGCGCGCGACGACGATCGCGCAGTTGTACAGGCTGTGGTCCACCTGCAACGGCATGCCGACGATCATCGCGACGGGCAGCGTCTTCGACGCCTCGACGATCTTTGCCAGCACTGTCTTGCATGCGTCGAGCAGCGCGCGCTGATGGAAGAGGTCGTCGCAGGTATAGGCGGGCAAACCGAGTTCTGGGAACGCGACGAGCGCCGCGCCTTTCGCCGCGGCCTCGCGCGCTAGCGCCAGCGTCTCGTCGGCGTTGAAGGCCGGATCGGCGACGCGGCAGCGCGGCACGCCCACCGCGACACGCGCAAAACGGTGCGAATACAGGTTGAAGAAGTTGCCTTTCATGTCCGAGATTCCCAATGCACGCGAACCGGGAGAAACGGTCGCGCGCGAAACAGCTGCTATCGATCAGCGTAGATGATAAGCCGTAAGCGCATTCAAGGTCTCGATCGCGTGTATCGACGGGCCACGCCGCGCGCTACAGGCGCGCATTTGCTTTAACATGGCCGTTCGCCGCGCCGCGGTCACGCCTGCGCCCAGTGCCAAAGCATCCGGGCGCCAGCAAAACGAAGCGCGCGACATTCGCCTATCAGCCTCATCCGATCCTGCCGCTGCACCATGCACGCAAGCGAGTGCGGCACCCGGGATCGCCAACGGTCGAACAGATTGAACCAGGAACGTTTTGATTACCGCGCAGGCATTCTTGCTTCGCCGCTCGAAGTCGATGCCGCCGAATGGAATGCGCTGCTCAACCAGCAGGCGCAACCCACTCCATTCTTGCGCCACGAATTCCTGAGCGCGCTGCACGCGACGCGATGCGCCGTCGCGGATACGGGCTGGGCGCCGCAATTCGTCACGCTGACCGATCCGCGCACGGGCAAGCTCGCCGCGGCCGCGCCCGTCTACGCAAAGGAACACTCGTACGGCGAGTACGTGTTCGACTGGGCGTGGGCCGACGCGTACAAGCGCAACGGCCTGCCCTACTATCCGAAGCTGCTGTGCGCGGTGCCCTTCACGCCCGTGCAAGGCACGCGCCTCATTGCCGCCGACTCGCACGCGCTGCGCCATCTCGCCGCGACGCTCGTCGCGTTCGCGGAACAGGCCGACGTGTCGTCGCTGCACGTGCTGTTTCCGACGGAAATCGAAGCGCAAGCGCTGACCGATCTCGGCATGATGCAGCGCGAAGGCGTCCAGTTTCACTGGCTCAACGACGGCTACCGCCACTTCGACGACTTTCTCTCGACGCTCGAACAGAAGAAGCGCAAGAACATTCGCGCCGAGCGGCGCAAGGTGCGCGATGCGGGTGTCACGTTCCGGCGCTTGCTCGGTGAAGACATCAGCGACGCCGACTGGCGCTTCTTCAGCAAGTGCTATCGGCAGACGTACCGCGAGCACTTTTCGAGTCCGTATCTGAATCTCGACTTCTTCCGGATGATCGGCGCATCGATGCCGGAGAATCTGATGATGGTGATCGCCGAGTATGAGGGCAAGCCGATCGCGAGTTCGCTCGTCGTCTATCAGCGCGACGGCGCGAACGCGGGCGGCACGCTGTACGGCCGCTACTGGGGCGCGCTCGAACACGTGCCCTGCCTGCACTTCGAAACCGCGTACTATCAGCCGCTGGAGTTCTGCATCGAACAGAAGCTGGGGGTGTTCGAAGGCGGCGCGCAGGGCGAGCACAAAATGGCGCGCGGCTTCATGCCGACCGTCACGCGCTCGACGCACTGGTTAGCGCATCCTGCCTTTTCGGACGCCGTTGCGCACTTCCTCGACAACGAGAAGAATCATATCCACGCGTACGTCGACGAACTGCGCGAACACAATCCGTTCAAGGAATAACGAGGAACAGTCGCGCGCCATGCCGTGGTTTCTGTATCTGATCGAATGCTCGGACGGCAGCGTCTACACGGGCATCGCCACCGACGTCCAGGCCCGTTTCGACAAGCATTGCAGCGGCGCGGGCGCGCGCTATACGCGCTCGCGCAAGCCGGTGCGGCTGCTGGCGTCGTTCGAACTGGCCGACCGTTCGAGCGCGTCGCGCGCCGAATACCGCGTCAAGCAGCTTGCGCCCGCGCAGAAGTGGGAACTGGCGGCGGGTACGCGGACGCTTGAATCCGTGCTGCCTGCCGTCATTGAGGAAGTCGAGGCTGGCGAACCAGACACCTGACGCGGCGCGGCTTTTCCGTCGGCTGCAACAGTGTTTTCAAGATAAGCATCTCGACGCCGATTTCACTCGATCAGATACTTTCGTCACTGCAACGCGTCGCTGAATTCAGAACCAGCGGCGCTCCAACACCCGACGCGATACCCAGACACCTTGAGGTGAAAAAATGGACGAAAGAAAGCGTGACAGCATGATTGCTTATCTGCGCGGCCGCATGGCTAAGGTCGGCATCAAGGTGGCCGACCTGGCCGCGGCGCTGGCCGAAGAACGTCGGCGTCAGCAATCGGTGCGTTATCGCAGCCCATTTGGCGAAACGTGGGACGGCAACGGCGCGATGCCCCAGTGGCTCAGCAACGCTGTCAGCGCCGGGCAATCGCCGGAACACTTTGCGGTCGACAAGCCGGCGAAAAAGGTCAAACAGGAACGCCCGTCGGTCGACTGGCGTAACGACCCGTTCGCGGGCAGCCGCCTCGCGACGGTCAGCCCGCGCTAACGCAGCGCGGCATCTGATCCGGCCACGCGCTGCGTCGGATCGATAGAGCAAAAAAAAGACGCTCCCGAAGGAGCGTCTTTTTGCAACCAGGCTCGAAAAACGCGCGAATTACTTCTTGTAGTTCGCCGCGCCTTCCGTGATTTCCTTGTGCGCGGCTTCGATGCCCGCCCAGCCTTCCACCTTGACCCACTTGCCCTTCTCGAGCGCCTTGTATTGCTCGAAGAAGTGCTTGATCTGGTCCTTCAGATACTGCGGCACGTCGTCGATCGACTTCAGGTCCGCCGTCATCGGGCAGATCTTGTCGTGCGCAACGGCGATCAGCTTGGCGTCGACGCCCGACTCGTCCGTCATCTGCAGCATGCCCAGCGCGCGCGCGCGCACCACCGAGCCAGCCAGCAGCGGGAACGGCGTGATCACCAGCACGTCGACGGGATCGCCGTCGCCCGACAGCGTCTGCGGAATGAAGCCGTAGTTCGCGGGATAACGCATGCCCGTGCCGATGAAACGATCGACGACGAGCAGGCCCAGATCCTTGTCGGCCTCGTACTTCACCGGATCGCTTTGCGCCGGGATTTCGATGATGACGTTGAAGTCTTGCGGGAGGTCTTTACCAGGGGGAACGTGATTGAAGCTCATGGCGCTCTCTGATCAGGAAGAAATGGGAATAAGGCGCACGGCGCGCGCTGCGTCTCGATACGGGACCCAGCGCCGCAACCCGGACACGGCGGAATGCGCCATTATAGCCAATCGGCCGATGACACCCGCGTGGCGATCGGCGCGATAATTGTCTTACGCGTGTGACCGTGCCGGGCGGCCACACGTCTGGCCGGCTGCTGCGCTTCGTCAAGGCCTGCGCAACGCAACCGCCGTCGCCTGTCCCTTTCGTCATCTCTTCGTTGTTTCTTTCGATGTCCGCCTGACCGCCCAACCGGGCAAGGAGCATGTGTGGAAGAAGCGAAACACTTCATTGGCGGTGAATGGACCGCGTCGTCGAACGGGGAGACGATCGCCGTCATCGATCCCTCCGACGGCCAGCCGTTCGCCACGCTCGCGCGCGGCACGGCCGCCGACATCGACATTGCAGTCCAGTCCGCGCGCCGCGCCTACGAGGGCGCCTGGGGCGCCATGAGTGCCGCCGAGCGCGGACGCCTGCTCTACCGGCTGTCGATGCTCGTCGCCGCCTGCCACGAGGAACTGGCGCAGCTCGAAGCGCGCGATACGGGCAAGCCGCTCAAGCAGGCGCGCGGCGACGCGGCCGCGCTCGCGCGCTACTTCGAGTTCTACGCAGGCGCCGCCGATAAGCTGCACGGCGAAACGCTGCCCTATCAGAACGGCTACACGGTCTTTACGATCCGCGAGCCGCATGGCGTGACGGGCCACATCGTGCCGTGGAACTACCCGATGCAGATTTTCGGGCGCAGCGTCGGCGCGGCGCTCGCGGTGGGCAATGCGTGCGTCGTGAAGCCCGCCGAAGATGCCTGCCTCTCCGTGCTGCGCGTCGCCGAGCTGGCGGACGAAGCCGGCCTTCCCGCCGGCGCGCTCAATATCGTTACCGGCTTCGGACACGAAGCGGGCGCCGCGCTCGCGCGCCATGCCGGCATCGATCACATCTCGTTCACCGGTTCGCCCGATACGGGCAAGCTCGTCACGCAGATGGCCGCCGAAAACCACGTGCCCGTCACGCTCGAACTGGGCGGCAAGTCGCCGCAAATCGTCTTCGCGGACGCCGATCTCGACGCCGCGCTACCCACGCTCGTCAACGCAATCGTGCAAAACGCCGGGCAAACCTGCTCGGCGGGCAGCCGCGTGCTGATCGAGCGGAGCATTTACGAGCCGCTGCTCGACCGCCTCGCCACCGCGTTCAATGCATTGCGCGTCGGTCCGGCGCAGGCGGACCTCGATTGCGGGCCGCTGATCAGCGCGAAACAGCAGCGCCGCGTATGGGATTTCCTCTCCGACGCGCAGCATGACGGCATCGCGATGGCGGCGCACGGCGAAGTGATCGCCGAAGCGCCGGAAACAGGCTTCTATCAGGCGCCGACCTTGTTGCGCGACGTGCCGCCCACGCATCGGCTCGCGCACGAAGAAGTGTTCGGCCCCGTGCTCGCCGCGCTGCCCTTCGCCGACGAAGACGAAGCGCTGACGCTTGCGAACGGCACACCCTACGGACTCGTCGCAGGCGTCTGGACGCGTGATGGCGGCCGGCAAATGCGCATGGCACGCCGCGTGCGCTCGGGGCAAGTGTTCATCAACAACTATGGCGCGGGTGGCGGCGTCGAATTGCCGTTCGGCGGCGTCAAGCATTCGGGACACGGCCGCGAGAAAGGCTTCGAAGCGCTGTACGGCTTCACCGTGCTGAAGACCGTCGCGATCAGGCACGGCTGACGCACGACTGACTCACGATAACCCAGGCGTTTTTGCACTTACAACAACAGGAGACATCATGCGGTTGACCGGCAAAACGGCCATCGTCACGGGCGGCGGCTCGGGCTTCGGCGAAGGCATCGCGAAGACATATGCGCGCGAAGGCGCGAACGTCGTCGTCAACGATCTGAACGGTGCGGCGGCCGAACGCGTCGCAAGCGAGATCGCGCTGGCTGGCGGCAAGGCCATCGCCGTCGCGGGCGACGTGACGCGCGCGAGCGACTGGAGTGCGCTGCGCGCCGCCGCGATCGAAGACTTCGGCAGCGTGCAGATCGTCGTCAACAACGCAGGCACCACGCATCGCAACAAGCCCGTGCTCGACGTGACGGAAGACGAGTTCGACCGCGTGTACGCCGTCAACGTGAAGAGCATCTACTGGAGCGTGCAGGCATTCGTGCCGTACTTCCGCGAACAAGGCGGCGGCGTGTTCGTCAATATCGCGTCGACGGCGGGCGTGCGACCGCGCCCGGGTCTCGTCTGGTACAACGGCAGCAAGGGCGCGGTGATCGTCGCGAGCAAGGCACTGGCTGTGGAGCTCGGGCCGGAGCGCATCCGCGTGAACTGCGTGAACCCGGTGATCGGCGAGACGGGTTTGTTGACCGAATTCATGGGCGTCGACGACACGCCGGAGAACCGGCAAAAGTTTCTGGCGGGCATCCCGCTGGGCCGCTTCTCGACTCCGCAGGACATCGCGAACGCCGCGCTCTATCTCGCGTCCGACGAAGCGGAGTTCATCACGGGCGTGTGTCTCGAAGTGGACGGCGGACGCTGCGTGTAGCGCAGCAGGCGGCGCGCTCGCTCCGCCCGGCGAAAATCCGCCTTAACCTTTGAAA
Organism: Paraburkholderia steynii; assembly: GCF_900100565.1. NCBI lineage: Bacteria > Pseudomonadati > Pseudomonadota > Betaproteobacteria > Burkholderiales > Burkholderiaceae > Paraburkholderia > Paraburkholderia steynii. The sequence continues at coordinate 126,216 of NZ_FNDI01000011.1, forward strand.
ACTCAGTGTTTTCCCCGACGTTGGGGCGGCTATTCAGCGCCCGTTGAAAGTTTAGAATCGCGAACGGCGGTACGACATTTCCACAATAACGAGCTTTGCGTAAGACCAGCGTGAAGCGCTGCCGCGCCGACGCCGGTCGATAGGAGACAAGCGTGTCCAGTCCTGCGAATCCGCTCCACCATCCCGGCGCAGGCGCGCCGCCTTCCACCTTCGAAGAGGCGACCTACAGAAAAGTCGCCTGGCGCCTGACGCCGCTGTTGATGCTCAGCTATGTCGTGGCCTATCTGGACCGCGTGAACGTCGGCTTCGCGAAGCTAGGCATGAGCGCGGACCTGGGCCTTTCCGACGCCGTCTACGGCTTTGGCGCGGGGATATTCTTCATCGGTTATTTCATCTTCGAAGTGCCGAGCAACGTGATTCTGCATCGCGTCGGCGCGCGGGTCTGGATTGCGCGGATCATGGTGACGTGGGGCATCGTGTCGATGCTGACGATGTTCGTCACCACGCCGACGATGTTCTACGTGATGCGCTTTCTGCTCGGCCTGGCGGAAGCGGGCTTCTTCCCCGGCATCATTCTGTATCTGACCTACTGGTATCCGGCGCACCGGCGCGGGCGCATGACGACCTGGTTCATGACGGCGATTGCGATTTCGGGCGTGGTTGGCGGGCCGATTTCGGGCTACATCCTGAAGTCGTTCGACGGCGCGAACGGATGGCATGGCTGGCAGTGGCTTTTCCTGCTCGAGGGGATACCGTCGATCATCGTCGGCATTCTGGTGTTCATCGTGCTCGACGACCGCATCTCGAAGGCGAAGTGGCTCACGCAGGAAGAACGCGAACTGCTGGAGCGCAACATCGCTGCCGAAGATGCGACGAAGGAAGATCATGCTATCGGCAAGGTGATGATGAGCCCGCGCGTGCTGATGATGAGCCTGATCTATTTTTCGTTTGTGATGGGGCTTTATGGTGTGAGCTTCTGGCTGCCGACCATTATCAAATCGACGGGCGTCACTGACGCGTTCACGATTGGGCTGTTGTCGGCGATTCCGTTCGCTGCTGCCGTGGTGGCGATGGTGTTTGTCGCGCGCAGCGCCGATCGGATGCGGGAGCGGCGTTGGCACGTTGCTGTGCCGGGATTTGTGGGGGCGCTTGGGCTGGTGCTTTCTGTCGTGTGGGCGCATGACACCACCCTGGCGATGGCCGGGCTCACGCTTGCTACTATGGGTATTCTCACTACGCTGCCGCTGTTTTGGAGTTTGCCTACTTCGTTTCTCGCTGGTACGGGCGCGGCCGCTGGGATTGCGTTGATTAATTCCATTGGGAATCTGGCGGGGTTTCTTAGCCCGTATGCAGTGGGCTGGCTCAAGCAGGCTACCGCCGGGAATGCGGCTGGGATGTATATGCTCGCGGCGTTTATGGTTCTTGGAGGTGTGCTCGCGGTTAGTGTGCCTTCCAGGCTTGTGAATAGGTGAGCACTGCCGGTGCTTTTGCCGGTTTTTTGACTTTGCTCTGGCATTCGGCTGTTTGACTTCGTGGCGCGGCTGGGTTGGTTTGCTGGTGTTTGCGCTGGCATCCGCGTTTTGTTGTCGTGCTTCAAGCGTCGCCCCTGTGCGGGGCGGCACCTACTTTTCTTTGCCGCCGCAAAGAAAAGTAGGCAAAAGAAAGCGGCTAACACCGCCAACATTTCTCATTGCCTGAGGGCCCCCGAAGGGTCTTACGCTTCACACGGCGGCATCTCTGTTCGCGTTCGTTGCCAACGCGTCGAATGAGCGCCTCACCCACTTCAAACACCCGAACAAGAGCTAGCGGCAGCGAATGGTTTGCGCCGTCCAGGTGGCAAACTGTGTGTAGGTTGTCGCGTCGTATAGCCTGGCGCTCTTACATGGAGGTATGCGCGTGCTATCGGTCCGAAGTGAGGCGTGTGAGGTGCTACGGCCTACACACAGTTTGCCACCTGGGCGGCGGTGGAATAGCTGGCATGGCGTGCTGTAGTGCGGGAGAGTGAAGCGGGTGAGGCGCACCGCAAGAGCGCTGGCAACAAACATGGGTCACGTGATTGCCGTGTGAAGCGTAAGACCCTGTGGGGGCCCTCAGGCAAACACTAGAACTGGCGGTGTGAGCCGCTTTCTTTTGCCTACTTTTCTTTGCGGCGGCAAAGAAAAGTAGGTGCCGCCCCGCACAGGGGCGACGCTTGAAGCAAGACAACAAAACGCGGATGCCACCGCAAACACCAGCAAACCACCCAAAGCGTCGCAGACAAAAAAAACCTCAAACCACATTCATAGCCAGCGCACTCTCCCGATAATGCGCGCTAGCCTTATCAGCATCCCCGAGCTGCTCATGTAAACGAGCCAACGCCCGATGCGACCGAATCTTCAAAGTCTCGTTATCAGCCAGCTTGAGCGCCTGCTCAAGAAACGACTGCGCCTTCCCCCACAACTGCTGATGCAGACACAACCGCCCAAGCGCAAACATCAGATCCGCGTCGTCAGGACGCTCCTTCCGCCAGGCTTCAGCCTTCTGAATCAACGGCAACGCGTCACCGCCAGTGGTATCAGGATAACGCCGCAACAACCGCGCATCCCAATTCTGCGCGAGCGCCTCTTCAACAATCTTCCGCGCATCCTGCGGACGGCCCAACGCGACCAGCAACTCAGCCGCGACATCCGCAAGCCGCGGCGAATGCCGCTCAACAGGCGTGAGCGAATGCCACAACTCGAGCAGCGCGTCAGCATTGTGCCTGCGATCGCGCAACAGATTCTCCGCCGCAAGCTGCCGCAAACGCACGGCAACAGCGGGATGAATCGCCTCGCGCTTCTCCAGCGTCTTCACGAGCTTGAGCACTTCGCCCCAGTTCTTCAACTGCTGCTGCGCGCGCAATGCAATCTGCTGCGCATGAATGCGGCGGCCACCCTGCGACTGCATTTCGGTCAGCGCGAGCAACGCGCCATCCGCATCGCGGCCATCGGCACGCATGTCGGCCGTCGCCATCAGGCGCGCGTCCTGCCAGTCAGCTGAATCGATCTGCGCGAGATATTCGTCGCGGCGCGCGTACTCGTGCATCCGGTGCGCGGCGTTCGCGGCGATCAGGCCCGCCGCACCCTTGTTGTCGGGATTGGTGAGCGAGTCGCGCGCAGCTTTCTCGGCGCGCGAGAAGCGGCCCGCGTACAGATTGCCGATCGCATCGCGCAACGCCGCATGCGCCTTCGCGACCCGCTGACGCGCGCGATACGCGGCGACGCGCTGCGGCATGCGCCAGATGTTGCGCACGATGCGCAGCACCGCATAAATCACGATGAACGCGACGATGATCCCGACAATGAACAGGTTCAGCGAAATATCGATCCGATACGGCGGATAGACGAGCAACACCTGCCCGGTGTCGAAGCGACCGACGATCGCGAGCACCACCGCGATCGCGAACAGGAAAGCGAGCCAGAGAAGTCCACGCAGCGCCATGATTAACCCCGCGTCCGGTATTGATGCACGGCCTGCAGGCTGGTATCCAGGTTCGGCACGTCGACCGCGCCCGAGCCGTCGTCGACCTGCTTCACGAGGTCGCGCACCGTCTGCACCTGCTTCGACGACGCGTCGAAGTAGCGCGCGAGCGCGTTGTCCGCGGCGTGGAGGTCGGACTTGAGCGTCGTCTGGTTGCGCGCAAGCAGCGCGAGACGCGCGGACAACAGACGCATCTTCAGGTTTTCGCGCACGAAGTAGCCCTCATCGGGCGCGACGAGCATCGCGTCGGCGTGGTCGATGCGGCGCACCTGCACGAGACTCGTCAACTGCTGGCCAATACCCGCGATGAGCTGGTTCCACCACACCTTCCACTTCGGTTCGCCCGTGGCGGCCGCAACGCGGTCGACGTCCTTCGGCGTGGACGCGTGCGGCGTAGCGTGCGCAATCGGCGCCTCGCCCGAAAGCGGCAGCTGGTCGATCTGATCGATCGCGTTGTCGAGCTTGATGGCGAGGCCCGTCAGGTCAGTGGACGGCGCGGATTTCAGCTTGTCGATGTCCTGCGCGATCGCCTTGCGCACAGCCAGCACTTGCGCGCCGTCCGACGCGGCGAGACGCGTATCCGCGCTCTGCAACGCGAACAACGCGAGCTGCGTGTTGCCCGTCAGTTGCAGTTGCTCGCTCGCGGCTGACAGCATCTGGCCGACTTCGGCCATCGTCCAGTCGTCGCGATTGCGCGCGAGATCCGCATATTGCTGCTGCAACGCCTGCTGCGCGTTCTGCGCGTCGGCCAGCTTGCCTTCGAGCTGCGCGATCTGCGCATCGGCCTGACGCACGGTGGCGACGGCCTGATCGGTCTTCACGCGCAATTCGGCCGTCTGCGTATCGTTGACCTGCTGGCGGTGCGACAGCTGCTGATCGAGCTTGATGACCCGGCGGTTCAGCGCAATGCCGCCCGCGATCGCCGCGAAGAGCACCAGCGCGATGACAACCCAAAGCAGCGTGTTGCCCTTGGGCTTGGCCTGCTGCATTTCATAAGGCGTAAAGGGTTGATTCGGCGGCAGCGCAGTGGCCGGCCGCGGCGCGGAGTTGGACGTCGGGGGCGTGGGGGTCGTGGATGCGTTGGTATCAGACATGCGTTCTTGTGCCGGGTTGGACTGGACCGGTTGAACTTCAAAAGGGGCCGCGAGAGACAACAGCGTACGGGCGATCCGTTCATCGCCCGCACCGGACACCGTAATGCTATCAAAACCCAATGCCCGCGCGGTTTCCGCGATGCGCGGATGGGGCGCGACGAACATCGCCCGCTTCAGGTGCGTCTGCTCGCTCGCCGTCAGGTGGTCGTGCGCGAGTTCGGCGAGATTGCGCACGCCCTCGGAACTCGTGACGAGCCACGCGTGCGGCGTCTTCGATTCGTCGGACAGCAACGCGTGGATGCGAGACCATGCACCGATCGACGGGTCGGGCACGAGGCGCCGGTAGGCCGCGACCGTCTCGACTTCGGCGCCCGCTTCGCGCAGACGGTCGGCGAGCCATTCGCGGCCGCCGTCGCCGCGCACGATCAGCACGCGCTTGCCTTCGAAGGCGTTGTCACCAAGCGACACTTCAATCGCCGCATACAGGGCTTCGGAGTCGAAGCGCGCGCCGTCGTGGTCATCGGCCGATGCAGCCGGGCTGATCACCTGGTACGCGGGCGCTTCGACGCCATGCTTCGCGAGCGCCGCAACGCTGCCTGGACCGACCACGCCGACGGGCAGCGCGTGCGGCCAGATCGCGTCGTGGCTCGCGAACGCGTAATCGACGGCATTCGGCGACACGAAGACGACCAGCGCGTATCGATCGAGCGCTGCGAGCGCCGCGCGCAGCGGCGCTTTGTCGTCCGCTGCGGCGATATCGATCAGCGGAAATTCGACGGTCGCGACACCCGCGTCGTGCAACGTCTTCGCAAGCGCGTCGGACTGTCCCGCCGGACGGGTCAGCACGACGCTCAGATGCTTCGCGTGCGATGCGCCTGTGCCGTCCCGGGACGGCAATGCGTCGGGTGTCGGGTTCGAGTCGGCCGCCATCACGCGGAAGCAGCCGGGCCGCTCGCCGTGGTGAGCGCGCGGACTATTTCGAGTGCGCCCTGCGCTTCGAGCTGGCTCGCGACCTCGCGGCCCAGTTCGAGCGCGGCGCCCGTGGTCGGCGCGGGCGCCGAGGCTTGCGCGGACAGCACGCGCTGGCCGTCGGGCGTCGCGACGACGCCGCGCAGATGCAGCGCGCCGTCATGCCAGGTCGCGTAAGCGGCGAGCGGCACTTCGCAGCTGCCCCCCAGCGCGCGCGACACCATGCGCTCCGCTTCGACCGCGGCCGCCGTGTGCTCGTGATGCAGCGGCGCCAGCCATGCGGCGAGGTCGGCACGGTCCGCGCGAATCTCGATGCCGAGCGCGCCCTGGCCGGCGGCGGGCAGGCTGTCGGCGGGATCGAGCAACGAACGGATGCGGTCGCCCAGGCCCAGACGCTTGAGACCGGCCGCCGCCAGAATGATGGCCGCGTAATCGCCGCGATCGAGCTTCGCGAGGCGCGTGTCGAGATTGCCACGCAGCGGCTTCACGATGAGGTCGGGATAGCGCGTGCGCAGCATCGCTTCGCGGCGCAGGCTCGACGTGCCGACCACGCTGCCGGGCGGCAACGCGGCCAGCGAGTCGTACTGGCTGGAGACGAACGCGTCGCGCGGATCCTCGCGCTCCATGATGGTCGACAGCGCGAAGCCTTCGGGCAGTTCCATCGGGACGTCTTTCAGCGAATGGACGGCGAGATCGGCGCGGCCGTCGGCCAGCGCGTTCTCCAGTTCCTTCACGAACAGCCCTTTGCCGCCGACCTTCGACAGCGTCCGATCGAGAATCTGATCGCCGCGTGTCGTCATTCCGAGGATTTTTACGTCACAAGATGGATATAATTTGTGCAGCGCACACCGCACATGCTCGGCTTGCCACATGGCAAGCCGGCTTTCCCGCGACGCGATGACTAGCGTGGCGGGCGGAGTGGGCGCAAGCGTCTCGGAATTCATTGTTTGATTCATTGAACGACGGGATGTGATAACTAACAATGTTAGCACGCGCTTTGGCAACCTCTCGCTGGCCGCACGGCCATGCCAAAGCAGCGCGACGGCACTTGCGTGAGACGGTAGCTGGCGTTATGCGCTCACTGCCGTCGACCGCCATAGAACCAGAGGAGACAGGCCTGCGGATTCATCCACGCAGAGCCGTCCTTAGCCGTATCGATCGTGACTCGCGTGGCCGCCAGAAGCCCCAGCACGGTCGTTCGCGCGTCGAAGCGCCGCATGCGCGATGATTTAATGCGGCGCAGCACGCGCAACCGGCTCTCCTCCGCCGCGCGCGCCGCATGCTGACAGGCTTTGAGCGCAGTTCCCCGCTGTACCCGCAGTTGCAGTTCACCATTCTTAGACCCTGGCTTTCCTGAGGAAACATCGTGACGTCTTCCGGATCGGCGCGCCCTGCCCGCCGCACTACTGCCTCGCCCGATGCCGTCAATACCGCATCGGCCGCTCCCGCCGCTTCCGCTGTCAAGGCCGCCAAGGCCGTGAAAGCCACGCAAGCTCTCGACTCCGGCAAAACCGGCAAATCCTCGAAGACCAAGGCGCCCGCCAACGGCGTCTCGAAACGAATTAAATCCGACGGCGCCGGCAAGCAGGAAGCCGCGCGCGCGTCGAAAGAAGCGAAGAACGGCGCCGCGGCGCAGGTGAAGGACAATGCCCGCACGCGCGAAGACAAGGACCAGCCGCTCTTCGAAGACATCCGCTATCTGGGACGGCTGCTCGGCGACGTGGTGCGCGAGCAGGAAGGCGACGCGGTGTTCGACGTCGTCGAAACGATTCGTCAGACGGCTGTGCGCTTTCGCCGCGAGGACGACAGCGTCGCCGCGCAGGCGCTCGACAAGAAGCTGCGCGCGCTGTCCCCAGAGCAGACGGTGAGCGTCGTGCGCGCGTTCAGCTACTTCTCGCACCTCGCGAACATCGCTGAAGACCGTCATCGCAATCGCCGGCACCGGATTCACGATCTGGCCGGCTCGACCTCGCAGCCGGGCACGATTGCGCATGCGCTCGACCGGCTCGTCGAAGCGAACGCCGCCGCGACGCCCGTGCTGCAGCAGTTCTTCAACGACGCGCTGATCGTCCCCGTGCTGACGGCACACCCGACGGAAGTGCAGCGCAAGAGCATTCTCGACGCGCAGCACGACATCGCGCGCCTGCTGGCCGAACGCGACCAGCCGCTGACGGCGCGCGAGCGACTGCAGAACGAATCGCTGCTGCGCGCGCGCGTGACCTCGCTGTGGCAGACGCGCATGCTGCGCGACTCGCGCCTGACGGTCGCCGATGAAATCGAGAATGCGCTGTCGTTCTACCGCGCGACGTTCCTCGAAGAGATCCCCGCGCTCTACGCCGACATCGAAGAAGCGCTCGTCGAGCACGGCCTCGATGCACGCCTGCCGCCCTTCTTCCAGATGGGCAGCTGGATTGGCGGTGACCGCGACGGCAATCCGAACGTCACGGGCGAGACGCTCGAAAACGCGATCACGCGCCAGGCCGCGGTGATCTTCGAGCACTATCTGGAACAGGTACACAAGCTCGGCGCGGAACTGTCGGTGTCGAACCTGCTGGCGGGCGCGAGCGACGAACTGAAGGCGCTCGCGGAAGCCTCGCCCGATCACTCTCCGCATCGCACGGACGAGCCGTACCGGCGCGCGCTGATCGGCATTTACACGCGGCTTGGCGCCAGTGCGCGCGTGAGGCTCGGCGAAGGCGTCGTGCCGCTGCGCAGCGCCGGCCCCGGCGCGCCGAAGATTCGCGCGACGCCCTATGACGATTCGTCCGAGTTCGTGCGCGATCTGCATGTGCTGATCGATTCGCTCACCGAGCATCACGGCGCGTCGCTGGCAACGCCTCGTCTGTCGCCGCTGACGCGCGCCGCCGAAGTGTTCGGCTTCCACCTCGCGAGTATCGATCTGCGTCAAAGCTCCGACATCCACGAAGCGGTGATCGCGGAGCTGCTGCGGCGCGCGGGTGTCGAAAGCGACTACGCGGCGCTTTCGGAAGGCGACAAGCTGCGCGTGCTGCTCGCGGAGCTCGCGCAACCGCGCCTGCTGCGCTCGCCGTATGTCGAGTACTCGGATCTGGTGAAGAGCGAACTCGGCGTACTGGAACAGGCGCGGGTGACGCGCGAGAAGTTCGGCGCGCGCGCGGTGCGCAACTACATCATTTCGCACACGGAGACGGTGAGCGATCTGGTCGAAGTGATGCTGCTGCAAAAGGAAGCGGGCCTGCTGCAAGGCGCGCTCGGCAACCCGGTCGATCCGGCGCGCGCGGGCCTGATGGTGATCCCGCTCTTCGAGACGATTCCCGACTTGCGCAACGCGTCGCACATCATGCGCGATCTGCTGGCGCTGCCCGGCATCGATGCCGTCATCGAGAACCAGGGCAACGAGCAGGAAGTGATGCTCGGCTATTCGGACAGCAACAAGGACGGTGGCTTCCTGACGTCGAACTGGGAGTTGTACCGCGCGGAACTGGCGCTGGTGTCGCTGTTCAATGAGCGCGGCATCACGCTGCGGCTGTTCCATGGACGCGGCGGTACGGTTGGACGCGGCGGCGGCCCGACCTATCAGGCGATTCTTTCGCAGCCGCCGGGCACGGTCGATGGACAAATTCGCCTGACGGAACAGGGCGAGGTGATTGCCAGCAAGTTCGGCAACCCCGACATCGGCCGGCGCAATCTGGAGACGGTCGTTGCGGCGACGCTCGAAGCGTCGTTGTTGCCGCATGGCAATGCGCCTTCGCAACTGCCCGACTTCGAGGAAGTGATGCAGACGCTGTCGGATGCGGCGATGGCGTCGTACCGTGCGCTCGTCTATGAGACGCCGGGCTTCACTGAGTACTTCTTCTCGTCGACGCCGATTGCGGAGATCGCCGAGTTGAACATCGGTAGCCGGCCTGCGTCGCGCAAGCTGCAGGACCCGAAGCAACGCAAGATCGAGGACCTGCGGGCGATCCCGTGGGGTTTCTCATGGGGACAATGCCGGCTGCTGCTGACGGGCTGGTATGGGTTTGGTAGTGCGGTTTCCGGTTGGCTCGAGGCCGCGGGCTCGAATGTCGAGCGTGAACGTCGTGTGAATCTGCTGCGCAAGATGCTTAAGGCGTGGCCGTTTTTTGCGAACCTGCTGTCGAATATGGATATGGTGCTGGCTAAGACCGATCTCGCGGTGGCGTCGCGCTATGCCGCGCTTGTGGCTGATAAGAAGCTGCGCAAGCATGTGTTCGAGCGGATTGTCGCGGAGTGGGAGCGCACGTCCAATGTGCTTTCTGAGATTACCGGGAAGAAGGATCGGCTCGCTGATAATCCTTTGCTCGCGCGGTCTATTAAGAATCGGTTTCCGTATCTTGATCCGTTGAATCACTTGCAGGTGGAGCTGCTCAAGCGCCATCGCGCCGGGGATGATAATGTCCGCGTGCGGCGTGGGATTCATTTGACTATCAACGGGATTGCGGCTGGGTTGAGGAATACGGGCTGATCTGGCCTTTGTGCTGTGAAGAGGCGGCGGTTCTTTTTAGAACCACCGCCTTTTTTGTATTTAGGTGCAAATTGTCCATACGGTATCGTGTCTTTAGCATGATCGCGCGTCTCGAAAAACACCTTACGCGCTTCATACCACACCTTTACGTTTTTATTGGTCGCCCGCACGCAAGATGACCGGGTGCTGGCAAAATCCGCCGGACTTGGTCTATCTTGACAAGTGAAGCGGGAATCGGCCGAAACGCACGCACCATTAGATCCACGCCACCGAATCGCGGCGCATATTCACAACAAAAGCGCCGGAAATTTTCATCCAAATTAATCTGTATAACGAATCATCAGTCAGATTAAAAGAGATGCATCGAGGCGGGCGATCTTTAGCGAAACCGATCCACCAATTTTAGTTAGTACTACATTTTTTAACAAAACGGCATGATCAAAACGAAGGGCAAACGAACCTTGATTGCGATGTGTTGCGCGCTGACCGTTTCGGCTTGCGGCGGCGGCGGCACCGACAGCAGCACTGGTGCAGACAACGTGCAAGACAGCGCCTCAAACACCGCGGGACGTGGACAAACGAACCAGGCACCGGGTTTCACTCAGGCGTCAGGAACTCAACAACTCTGGGAAGGAACGAACCCCACCGTTCCCATGACGCCGCAAGTCACGCTCGATGACAAGGGCACGGCCGTTGCTTCATGGATCGAAGGCATTTCTGGCGAACTCATCACATCGGTGGCCGAAGCCAACGGGCACTGGTCCTCCGCAAACGTGCTGACGAAAGGATCGATCAACTCCGGCAACACGTACGCACTTCGGACCAATTCATCGGGGCAGCGCGTGCTGGTCGTCCCGAAGTTCAATACGGGCGCCGGATCATATCCGTACGCCGTGTACTTCTATGGACCATCAAGCGGTTGGTCTGATCCCGTTCCTTTGAATCGGCAGCTCGCGGCAGTCAGTCCGGACGCGTCTGATATCCAGGTCACTGGCGATGGCACAGCACTGATGTCGGTGTTGAGTTACAACCCGTTCGAAAAAAACCAGCCTGTCGGGCCTGCTGAGCTATACCGTCTGCGCCCAGATGGTGCGCAGAAGACGGGGCTAACAACCGTATCCATGTCAGTCCTTGGGACTCCCCTTCCGTCACAAGAAACCTCAGTTGGCGGCGCTTTCTTCGCCATGCCGCCGCAGGACTCTGCCGCCATCAAGAACCAAGGCTACCTATTCTGGCAGGAAGCAGGCGGGGGCTCTCAACCTTACTCGTCTCTCGGCCTCCTTGGCGCGATCATCACATCGCCGCCGTTCTATACGACCGACGCGCGTGGCATTGCCCAAAACGTCGCAGCGGGTCGCGTAACATGCAGCAGCCGTGGCGTTCCCCAGGCTATGACTTCGATCGCGCGCACGGCTACCGTAATTTGGGGCGATCCGACGTCAGCTGGCACGTGTACGCTGAAGGCGACCAAATTTGACGAAGATCATGGCGGGCAAGCACGCACCGATACTCTCGGCTCTCAAGACACCGATCTGAGCGAGGCGAAGTTGTTAATGGACGGCTCCGGCAACGCGTTGGTGTTGTGGACCGAAACCAGTAAAAACGGTACGGTCACGCGTTACAAATGGAGCCAATCGTTGGCTGGCGGGGAATGGAGCGCACCCGCAGACCTGGCATCGACCTTTGGACTTACTGACGATGTGATCACCAGGCGTCCGGCCATCGCGATGAACCAAGCGGGAGATACCGTCCTGGCCGTTGTCACGGGAAGCGCCAATCTCACGAATCACACGGGAAAACTAAGTTACGTGCGATTTAACTTCAAGACTGGATGGACCCAGAAAACGGAAATCGCGGGAGGCCGGTTTTTCTCGGGTTTCGAAGCGGGCGTCGACATCAATCGCGGCGGCAAGGCGATCGTACTCTACCGCGTGGCGCCCTGTTTTGATGCCACAGGCCCGGAGTCCAGCTGTACTCCCACATCGATTTACGCATACGCGATGTAATGAGACGGCCGCTTCGGTGATGTCTGCAATTCGCGCCATTCGATTCGGCCGGCCTAACTCGAATTCGACCGCTTAACCGATCTGCGCTCTGCTTTCGGCGTGCAACGCGGCAGGACAATGCACCTGCGTCATTGCACGCCGCCATCGGGTCTCACGGCGCGTTAAAAGCTTGCACAGCAAGCTACTAGTACGCCTCAACCATCAAAGCATCGAGCTTAAAAGACCCATCACTCTGAACATCGAAGTACTCACGAACCTCATCCGGAGCGGAAGCCCACAAAGACCGAATCGCAACAACCCGCGCCTCAGGCGTCCGCATCCTAGCGACCCACGAATCAAACTCAATATCCAGCCGCCAGCGCTCCCGCACCACAGCCTCAAACCCTGCATCAGCAAAAAACGCCACCCACTCATCCGCACGATAGTCACGAATATGCGACCCATCGCGCAACACCTCGACAGCCTGAAGATGCGTATCGAGCAACGGATGCTCACTCCCAGCGATATCAATGAACATCACACGCCCGCCGGGCTTCAAAACCCGCCGCACTTCGGCGAGTGCCAACGGCACATCGTGCCAGTGATGCGCGCTCATCCGGCTGACGACCCAATCGAACGAAGCATCATCGAACGGCAGCTTTTCAGCCGCGCCTTGCTGCGTACGGATATTCGACAACCCGCGCTCAACAGCAGCTGAAGCAACCGTAGCCAGCATCTGCGGCGCAATGTCGTAGGCCACAACAGATCCAGCAGAAGCCGCAACCGCAAAACTCGCGTGCCCCGCCCCGCACCCCATATCGAGCACCGCCGCACCCGGCGTCGCCGCAACAGCAGCCGCCAGCGTCTGCAAATCCGCGCCCGTCGCGTGTACCTGGCTCGTCAAATACGAGGCCGCCGTCGAACCGAACGCGTCGGCTACCTGATCGTGATGCTTCATCGTGTGCTCCAGTGCCTTCAGGCCTGTTTGTGAGGATAGGGTCAGAGTCGCGAAGCGTCTCGCCTGTCGCTACAATAGAGCCCGCCCTGTACCAGTACAAGTCAAGCAATTATTCTGGTATCGACATTACCAGCCACCGCCGTCCCGTCACATGACCACGCCGTCCCCCGCCGATTCCGCCCCGCCGCTCGATGCGTCGCCCGCCCGCGCGCTCGGCGAGTTCATCCGCGCGCATCGCGAGCGCCTGTCGCCGCAAGCCGTCGGCCTGCCGCCCGGCCCGCGCCGCCGCACGCCCGGCCTGCGGCGCGAGGAAGTCGCGCAGCTGTGCGGCGTGAGCCCGACCTGGTACACCTGGATCGAACAGGGCCGGCCCGTGTCCGCGTCCGCCGACGCGCTCGCGCGCATCGCCGTCGCGCTGCAGCTCTCGCGCGCCGAACGCGCGTATCTGTTCGAACTGGCCGCGCAGCGCGACCCGGCCGAGCCGGACCCCGCCGCCGCCGATACCCCCGCCATGCTGCTCAAGACCGTGCAGCTCGTGAGCGCGCCCGCCTACGTGCTCGACCGCCAGTTCACCGCGCTCGCGTGGAACGAGCCCGCGGCGGACCTGTTCGTCGGCTGGCTCGACGGCGAGCATGACCGCAACCTGCTGCGCTATACGTTCCTGTCGCCAGATGCGCGCAGTCTGATCGTCGACTGGGAAATCCGCGCGCGGCGCCTCGCCGCCGAATATCGCGCCGATTCGATCCGCCATCAGAACGACGCACCCACGCGCTCGCTGATCGACGAACTCTCCGCCTCCAGCGACGCGTTCGCGCGCTTCTGGGCGTCGCAGGACGTCAACGAGCGCGAAGGCGGCCAGCGCCGCTTCAATCATCCGCGCGACGGCCACGTCGTCTACAACCAGATCACCTTCAAGCCCGCGCACCGCGAAGACCTGAAGCTCGTCGTGCTGATGCGCGAATGAGCTTGCCGGGCCAGCTGAAAGCCGCCCGCACGGCGGGTGTTAAAATCGTTGTCTCCTTCGAGGCGGCGCCGTCTCCACGCGCCGTCAGCGTCTTCACCTCGCAAACTGCCCATCACCATGACGTCCCAACTGCATAAAAAAGGCGAAGCCTGGTCGGCTCGCTTCTCCGAGCCGATGTCGGAACTCGTCAAGCGCTACACGTCGTCGGTCTTTTTCGACAAGCGTCTGGCGTTCGTCGATATCGAAGGCTCGCTTGCGCACGCGTCGATGCTGGCCGCGCAAAAGATCATCAGCGCCGACGACCTCGCGGCAATCCAGCGCGGCATGGCGCAGATCAAGGGTGAAATCGAGCGCGGCGAGTTCGAATGGCAACTCGATCTCGAAGACGTCCACCTGAACATCGAAGCGCGCCTGACCGCCCTGATCGGCGATGCCGGCAAGCGCCTGCACACAGGCCGCTCGCGCAACGACCAGGTCGCGACCGACATCCGCCTGTGGCTGCGCGGCGAAATCGACCGTATCGGCGATCTGCTGAAGGATCTGCGCGTGGCGCTGCTCGATCTCGCCGACCAGAACGCCGGCACGATCATGCCGGGCTTCACGCACCTGCAGGTCGCGCAGCCCGTGACGTTCGGCCATCACCTGCTCGCCTACGTCGAAATGTTCTCGCGCGACGCCGAGCGCATGGTGGACTGCCGCAAGCGCGTGAATCGTCTGCCGCTCGGCGCGGCGGCGCTCGCGGGCACCAGCTATCCGATCGACCGTCACGCCGTCGCGAAGACGCTCGGCTTCGACGGCATCTGCGCGAACTCGCTCGACGCCGTGTCCGACCGCGACTTCGCAATCGAATTCACGGCGGCATCGGCGCTCGTGATGACACACGTGTCGCGCTTCTCCGAAGAACTCGTGCTGTGGATGAGCCCGCGCGTCGGCTTCATCGATATCGCCGACCGCTTCTGCACCGGCTCGTCGATCATGCCGCAGAAGAAGAACCCGGACGTGCCCGAACTGGCGCGCGGCAAGACGGGCCGCGTGAACGGCCACCTGATGGCGCTGCTCACGCTGATGAAAGGCCAGCCGCTCGCGTACAACAAGGACAATCAGGAAGACAAGGAACCGCTGTTCGATACCGTCGATACCGTCGCCGATACGCTGCGTATCTTCGCCGAGATGGTCGCGGGCATCACGGTGAAGGCGGACAACATGCGCGCGGCTGCGCTGCAAGGCTTCTCGACGGCAACCGATCTCGCCGACTACCTCGTCAAGCGCGGCCTGCCGTTCCGTGACGCGCACGAAGCGGTCGCGCATGCGGTGCGTGTCTGCGAACTGCGCGGCTGCGATCTGGCCGATCTGTCGCTCGACGAGATGAAGGCTGAGTTGCCGAACGTCGCTTCGTTGCTGGGCGACGATGTGTTCGGCTATCTGACGCTCGAAGGATCGGTGGCGAGCCGCAATCATCCGGGCGGCACCGCGCCGGATCAGGTGCGGGCCGCCGTTGCCGCTGCGCGGGCTGCGCTCGGCTAGGCCGCTTCCATTCGGCTGCTGAAAGGCGGACTCTCTGGCGAGGGTTCGCCTTTTTTGTTTTCGCACGCGTTGCCTGCGGCTTCTGGCTCGTGCGCCTTCGCTGCATCGAGGGGACAATGGGCCGCTCTCACCTCGCCTGCCGTTGTGCTGCGTCGTCGTCGGCTACTATCACGCAACCATCGGCTTTCATTGTGTACTGTCATGATCATCCGCCCACAACTCCGCTGGTTCCGCATGCTGCTCGCGTGGCGCGGTTCGGTCCTTCCCGAGCTGTTGCCCCGCCTGTGCGTCATTCTGCTTATTTCACTCGTCGCGCTCGGCGTTCATGTTCACCTGCTGAAGATCAGCATCAACATGACCACCACGCCGTTCTCGCTGATCGGCATTGCGCTCGCGATCTTCCTCGGCTTTCGCAACAGCGCGAGCTATGACCGCTACTGGGAAGCCCGCAAGCTCTGGGGCTCCCTGCTCAACGAGACGCGCTCGCTCACGCGCCAGGTCTTAACGCTGCCGAACGCTCATATCGACCCGAGCGAAACGCAGGCCTTCGTGCAAGCCTTGTGCGCCTTCGCGCACGCGCTGCGGCATCAGTTGAGATGCACGGACCCATCGGAAGATCTGTCGACGAGACTCGACAAGCCGCTCTTCGAGCGCGTCATGATGTCGCGCTATCGGCCCGCGACGATCATGCTCTGGCTCGGCGAATGGACGCAGCGCCAGGCGCGCGACGGCAAGCTCGACGCATGGACGGTTCAGGCCATCGATCGCAATCTGAACGGGCTGTCGGATGTGGTTGGCGGCTGCGAGCGGATCCTGTCGACGCCGCTGCCGTTCGCGTATTCGGTGATGATTCACCGCACCGTGTACTTCTTCTGCGCGGCGCTGCCGTTCGGGCTGGTGGAAACGGTCGGCGTGTTCACGCCGATCTTCTCGGTATTCGTCGCGTACACGTTCATGGCGCTCGACGCGATCGCATCGCAGATCGAAGAGCCGTTCGGCACCGACGACAACGACCTCGCGCTCGATGCGCTGTCCGGGTTCATCGAAGATGCCGCGCGCGACCTGCTCGCGCAGCCTTCGTTGCAGAAGACTGCCGCGAAAGATGGTTATCTGCTCACCTGAAGCGTGAGCAGGACACGCGCGCCGAACATAAACGGCGCGCGTTCCTCACAACAACATCAGTCCGTGCCGTACTTCGGCGAACGCGGACCATACAGCAGACCATCCGCGCCGCCGCTCGACAGCAGCTTGCGGCTCGTCAACCTCGCCACATCGTGCGATTCGTCGCTCAGCGTATGTGCGACCTGCTTGACGGCCGCCTGCACCAGCGCGCCGATCAGCCCGCCGCCGACGTTCACGTTGCCGCCCAGTTCCTTGCCCGTCGCGCTTGCCGACCCTTGCCAGAGCGTGTCGCCCGAGCGCAGATCGACGAGCTTCGCGGTTGCCGACACCACCGTCGTGCTGTCGATGATCGTGTATTTCGAACCGTACTGCGTGATCTTCGTGTACACCGCGGCGTCCGCGCCGAAGATGCTGCGCAGCTTGTCGGGCGCGACGGCCTGGATGTCGGTCGGCGTGGTCAGGCCGTTGTGCTTGAACGTCTCTTCCATCTCGACGACGGGCACCACGTAATAGCCGCCTTCCGCGATCGGCATCGTCATCTGCGACAGCATGCCGTACGTCGCGTTCACGTCTGCCGTGTCGTTGATGGGCGGCAGCACGAGAATCGTGCTCGGCTTGCTGTTGCGAAACGCGGTGTAGTCGACCTGGCGAGGCGCATGCGTCACGCACGCCGTCAACGTGAACAGAACAGACAGCGCGGCGATCAGTTTCAGTGAGAGAAAGCGGGTCATGGTCATTGGAATTTGCTCAGCAGAAAGTCCATGTAGGTCGACGATTCAGGAAACGACTGCTTCTCCGCGAGCAGTTCCTGCTTCGCTTCCTGGTCCTTGCCGACGGTCGCGTACAGCATCCCGAGATGCGCATGGAAGCCCGGCGGCGCCGATGCGCCCTTCGCGAGAATCTGCTGACGCGCCTTTTCGAGCGCATCGATCTGCTCGAGCGGACTCTTTTGCCCCTTGAAGTATTCGTACACCTGCGGCTGATAGCCATCCCACTGATACAGCGAAACGCTCTTCGTGTTCGCGCACCCCGACAGCAGCGCGCACGCTGCCGCGACGGGCAGCGCGATGCCCGTCAGCATATTTGTTCTTTTCAACATGGTCTTATTGGATGTGATGTGTTGAAGCGTTGGTTCGCGGCCTGTTAGTTCGCAGCCTGCAACGCGCCCGCGTCGACCTGCTCGACGAGGTGATTGACAGCTTCCTTGATCGCGAGATCGAGCACCTTGCCGTTGAGCGTGGAGTCGTACGACGCGGTGCCGCCAAAGCCGATGATCTCGCGGTTCGACAGGCTGTATTCACCCGCGCCCTGGCTCGATGCGATCACCTCGGAGGTCGTCGTGTCGACGATGTTCAGGCTGACCTTTGCATACGCGACCTGGCTCTTGCCGCGGCCCAGAATGCCGAACAGTTGCTGATCGCCGACTTCCTTGCGGCCGAACTCGGTCACGTCGCCCGTGATCACGTAGTTCGCGCCCTTGAGCTTCTGCGCCTTGTTGGCGATTGCGGCTTCCTGTTTGATTTCGCCCAGGTTGTCGCGTTCGAGCACGGAGAAGCGGCGGCTCTGCTGCAGCGTGGTGACGAGAATGGTCTTCGCCTGGCTGCCGACACGGTCGATGCCGTCGGAGAAGATGCCGCGCATATAGCTCGAGCGGTTGTCGAACTTGCCGACGGCGACGAGTACCGGCTTGCCGGCATAAGGCACGTGTGCGCTACTGACTTCGGGCGTCGGCAGCGAGCGCGACGCCTCCGTCGCGCATCCGCTCAGTGCCGCGGCAACGAACGTGGCGACGAGCAATGCGGAGGGTTTGGATAGCTTCAAGATAGTGATCCCGATCAAAGAATGGCTGGCGCTCCAGGGGCCTTCTGAATCGGGCGTGCTGCGTGCCGTGCTTCTATCCGACGCTCTGGTAACGCAACGTAAGATAACGGCACTTGTAAGCGCAACTTTAAAAAAGTGTCACTAAATGGGAATGGGCGCAGTGTGATCTGATTCACTGCGCATAGAACATGCGTGATGCGAGAAGCACTTAGCTGCTCGAACAGTTTTTAGAAAAAGATCCGGCTCAGTCGTTGCCGGCCGTGTCGCCCATGCGCTTGAGCTGCGCGACGCGCGCGCCGATGATATCGACTTGCGAGCGCGCGTCCATCAGCGGGACGGTCGCGTCGCGATAGGCCGTCCACGCGCGTTGCGCGCGAGACAGGACCGGCCGCGCGTGCGAAGGCAGCTTCGCATGCAGGCGCCGGTAATAGCGGTTCAGGTCGAACATCGCGTGCTCGCACTGCGCGTCGAATGAGCAGGCGCGCGGGCGCTTCTTCGGGTCCTGCCTGCCGGCGTCCATCGCCGCTGCGCGCAGCGCGAGCGCGCGGTCGCGCACCGGCTGCAACTGCATGTCGGCGACCGCGAGCTGGTACGACGTGCCGCGCGTCGTGGCGAGTATGTCGGCCAGCAGCTTGCCGTCCGCTTCGCGCCAGGCCTTCCAGCGCTTCTGACTCTCTTCCCACTTCTTGCTCTGCGCGTCAGCTGCTTTCGACAGCAACTGCTGCAACGACTGATCCATCGAGGCCTGCCACGCGAGCCGCGCCGTATCCATGCACTGCACCTGGCCGACCGCCGACGACATGTCGGCGCGCGCGAGACACGTGCGCATCGATGCGTCGATGGGATCGGCGGCGGCGACTTCGGCATGCGCCGCGCCGGGTGCAAACATCAGCGCGCTCGCCAGCGTCATTGCCGACGCGAACGCGCCCAACGCCGCCGGCGCGCCGACGCGCGCACGACCCCACAACCCGAAGCGCAGTGCCGTCTTCATCATTACGAATCGCGCACGCAATCGACGAAGTACTCGATGCGCCCGTTGATCGTCTCACCGACCAGCCCGTGGATATCCGTATGGAAGCCCGGGAAGCGCTCGTTGAACTCGCGCGCGAACCGCAGATAGTTGACGATGGTCCGGTTGAAGCGTTCGCCCGGAATCAGCAGCGGAATGCCCGGCGGGTACGGCGTCAGCAGGATCGACGTGACACGGCCCTCGAGTTCGTCGATGGGCACGCGATCGATCTCGCGGTGTGCGAGCTTCGCGAAGGCGTCGGACGGCTTCATGGCAGGCTCCATGCTCGACAGGTACATCTCCGTCGTCAGACGCGCGATGTCGTTCGCACGATAGACGCTGTGGATCTGCTCGCACAGATCGCGCAAGCCGATGCGCTCGTATGCGGGATGCTGCGCGACGAACTCGGGCAGCACGCGCCACAGCGGCTGGTTGTTGTCGTAGTCGTCCTTGAACTGCTGGAGTTCCGTGACCATCGAGTTCCAGCGGCCCTTCGTGATGCCGATCGTGAACATGATGAAGAACGAGTACAGGCCCGTCTTCTCGACGATGATGCCGTGCTCTGCCAGATACTTCGTGACGATCGCAGCAGGAATGCCCGTCTCGCCGAATTCGCCGTCCACGTCGAGGCCCGGCGTGATGATCGTCGCCTTGATCGGGTCGAGCATGTTGAAGCCGTCCGCGAGCGGGCCGAAGCCGTGCCAGCGGTCGTTCGGACGCAGCATCCAGTCGTCGCGCGAGCCGATGCCCTCTTCCGCGAGTTCTTCCGGGCCCCAGACCTTGAAGAACCAGTCGTCGCCGTATTCGGCGTCGACCTTGCGCATCGCGCGGCGGAAATCAAGCGCCTCGGCAATCGATTCCTCGACGAGCGCCGTGCCGCCCGGCGGCTCCATCATCGCCGCCGCCACGTCGCACGACGCGATGATCGCGTATTGCGGGCTCGTCGACGTATGCATCAGATACGCCTCGTTGAAGCGGTGGCGGTCGAACGTGCTGTTCTCGCTGTCCTGCACGACAATCTGCGAAGCCTGCGAAATGCCCGCGAGCAGCTTGTGCGTGGAGTGCGTCGCGAACACCAGCGCGCCCGTGCGCGGGCGACCCGCGCCGATTGCGTGCATGTCCTGATAGAACTCGTGGAACTCGGCGTGCGGCAGCCACGCTTCGTCGAAGTGCAGCGTGTCGAGCAGGTCGCCGAGCAGGTCCTTGATCATTTCGACGTTGTAGATCACGCCGTCGTACGTGCTCTGCGTGATCGTCAGGATGCGCGGCTTCAGGTTCGGGTTCTTCGCCAGCGCCTCGCGCGCGAACGGATTCGCCTCGATCTTCTTGCGGATGTTTTCCGGCTTGAACTCGTCGCGCGGAATCGGGCCGATGATGCCGAAGTGATTGCGCGTCGGCGTCAGGAACACGGGGATCGCGTGCGTCATCGTGATCGCGTGGAGGATCGACTTGTGGCAGTTGCGGTCCACCAGCACGATGTCGCCCGGCGCTACTGTTGCGTGCCAGACGATCTTGTTCGACGTCGACGTGCCGTTCGTCACGAAGAACAGATGGTCGGCGCTGAAGATGCGCGCCGCGTTACGCTCCGATGCCGCGACGGGGCCCGTGTGATCGAGCAGCTGGCCGAGTTCGTCGACGGCATTGCAGACGTCCGCGCGCAGCATGTTCTCGCCGAAGAACTGGTGGAACATCTGGCCGAGCGGGTTCTTCAGGAACGCGACGCCGCCCGAGTGGCCCGGGCAGTGCCACGAGTACGAGCCTTCGTCTGCGTACTGCACCAGTTCCTTGAAGAACGGCGGCGCGAGCGAATCCAGATACACCTTCGCCTCGCGGATGATGTGCCGCGCGACGAACTCCGGCGTGTCCTCGAACATGTGGATGAAGCCATGCAGTTCGCGCAGGATGTCGTTCGGCAGATGGCGCGAGGTGCGCGTTTCGCCGTACAGGAAGATGGGGATGTCCGCATTGCGCTTGCGCACCGCCTCGACGAACGCGCGCAGATCGATGATCGCGGGCGCGACGTCGGGCTTTTCACCGTCGCCGTTCTCGACGTAGGGCAGCAGTTCATCGTCGTCGATCGACAGGATGAAGCACGACGCGCGGCTCGACTGCTGCGCGAACGACGTCAGATCGCCATAGCTCGTGAGACCCAGCACTTCCGCGCCTTCTTTCTCGATAGCCTCGGCGAGTGCCCGGATGCCGGAACCCGAGATGTTCTCGGAGCGGAAGTCCTCGTCGATGATGACGACGGGAAAACGAAACTTCATGTGCGATTCTCCAAAAAGAACGACCGCTGCTTCTGATGCGCAGCGGTCACCCGGATAGCTGGTGATTCAATGCGCGGTTGCGTTACGTCTTCGGTAACGTCACGCCATGCTGTCCTTGATATTTGCCGCCGCGATCCGCGTACGACACGTCGCAGATCTCGTCGCTTTCAAAGAACAGCACCTGCGCAACGCCTTCGTTCGCGTAGATTTTCGCAGGCAAAGGTGTCGTATTTGAGAATTCGAGCGTAACGTGCCCTTCCCATTCCGGCTCGAACGGCGTCACGTTGACGATGATGCCGCAGCGCGCATACGTCGATTTGCCGAGGCAAACCGTCAGCACGCTGCGCGGAATACGGAAATACTCGACCGTGCGCGCGAGCGCGAACGAGTTCGGCGGAATGATGCAGACGTCGCCCTTGAAATCGACAAACGATTTCTCGTCAAAGTTCTTCGGATCGACGATCGTCGAGTTGATGTTCGTGAAGATCTTGAATTCGTCGGCGCAGCGGATGTCGTAGCCGTAGCTCGAGGTGCCGTAGCTGACGATCTTGCGACCGTCTTCCGTCACGCGCACCTGGCCTGGCGCGAACGGCTCGATCATCTTGTGCTCGGCGGCCATACGCCGGATCCACTTGTCGGATTTGATGCTCATAGGTACACGCTGCTGACGGGGTGAAATCGGGCCGGCTGACGCTTGCGCGCCGCTTTCGCAACGCGTGCCGCCGGACGAAAGGCGCTTATTTTACGCGAACATGGCGGGCGTGCCCGATGCGAGCTGAATCGCGTGCGCGGACGTGCCGCGCAATAGCGCGCGCCGGCTTGACGGCCATCGACGATGCAACACGGATAACGGCAGGAATTGAAGCGGAAACAGGCGGAAGAACGGGCGTTTGCATACTGCGCAAACGATTGGCGGACAAAAGGCGGGGCGATGCAGTACGAACTGCGGCGGGTGAACGGCGCTGCTTACTGGCGGATCAGCCCGCACGCAAGCGCGGGGCCGGCGCCATGTTGCGGATACGCGTAGGGATCGGACGCTTCGCGGTGGACCAGCACGGCGCGCTGCAGCACGGAACGCACGCCGTCGAGCGAGACATCCGGCGCGACGATGAAGCCCGCCGCCACGCCCGCCGCGTCCGCGTGGATATTGCCGAGATCGCCCTCGACGCGCGAGCCCGACTTCAGACGCTCCGCAGCTGGCGCGAACACGGCGCCCGCGCCGGCGCCGTCGGCGGAATTGCAATCGCCGCGTTCATGCACCTGCAGGGCGTGATCGCTGTTCGGCGGCAAGCCCGTGAGGTTGTAGGTAACCTGAACACCGTCCGAACGCTCGATGAACGTGACCATGCCGCGCGCCTGGTTGCCCAGCGTCGGCAGCAGTTGCGCGTCAGCGCGTTTCTCCTGTGGCTTCATGAAGCCCATGCACCCTGACAACAGGGCGCTGGTCGCAGCCAGGACGACGATGGTCTTGATCGCCTCGCCGCCGATTCGTTTTCTCATGCGATCCTCTTGTCGAGCGCCGGCCGCCCCCGCGACCGCGTTGCCGGACCTGATGAAGCCGACATGATACCGCGAGCGGGGCCGCATTCAGACCCCTTTCTCCCCGCTCCTGAAGAGTTGTTCGACCCGTTGTTCAGTTGCCCCGCGCCGACTACCAGACTGGGGCATTTCGCGCCTTATGTGTTCTGCACGACGATGGTCGGGAACTTCGAACTCATGTCGCGCGAGCGCTCAGCGATATGAATCGCGACCTTGCGCGCAATCGTCCGATAGATCTCCGCGATACGGCCGTCCGGATCCGCTGCCACCGTCGGTGTGCCCGAGTCGGCCTGTTCGCGGATCGCGATGTCGAGCGGCAGGCTGCCGAGCACGTCGACGCCATACTCCTTTGACATCCGCTCCGCCCCGCCCGTCCCGAAGATATGCTCTTCGTGGCCGCAATTCGAGCAGATATGCAGGCCCATGTTCTCGACGATGCCGAGAATCGGAATGCCCACCTTCTCGAACATCTTCAAGCCCTTCTTCGCATCGAGCAACGCGATGTCCTGCGGCGTCGTGACGATCACGGCACCCGTCACGGGCACGCGCTGCGACAGCGTGAGCTGGATATCACCCGTGCCTGGCGGCATGTCGACGATCAGATAGTCGAGATCTTTCCAGTTGGTCTGACGCAGCAACTGCTCGAGCGCGGACGTGGCCATCGGGCCGCGCCACACCATCGGGTTGTCCTGTTCGACCAGAAAGCCGATCGAGTTCGCCTGCACGCCGTGGCCCGCCATCGGGTTCATCGACTGGCCGTCGGGCGACTCGGGGCGGCCTTCGATGCCGAGCATCATCGGCAGCGACGGGCCGTAGATGTCGGCATCCAGAATACCCACCGATGCGCCTTCGCTCGCCAGCGCAAGCGCGAGGTTCACGGCCGTCGTGCTCTTGCCGACACCGCCCTTGCCCGACGCAACGGCCACGATATTCTTCACGTTCGGCAACAGTTTGACGCCGCGCTGCACGGTATGCGCAGCGATGTCCTGCGACACTTGTACGCGCGCCGCTTCGACGCCAGGCACCGCGCGCAGCGCGTTCTCGACGAGCGCGCGAATCGCTTCGAACTGACGCCTGGCCGGATAGCCGAGTACCACGTCGACGCTGACCGTGGCACCATCGACGTTGACGTTCTTGAAGTTCTTCGCTGCCGCGAAGGGCTTCTGGGTGTTGGGGTCGGTGATGGCCGCGAGGGCCGCGTCTACCAAAGCCCGATCGATGCTCATTGAGTCTCCGTGGGAACGCTTGGCGAGGTGCGCGATCGAAGTCTGCGCCACACGCCTGAAATATTGAAAGAAATTGTTAGCCGGCATTGCCTAAAACCTGTCTCATTGGCACGCTTGCCGCGCAAGTTTTGCAATAGGGCCGAATCGACGCCTGCTCAGTCGTCATTGTAGTGGCTGGCGCAGGGGCCTGCCGGAAGACCCTTTCCGGCTGTCGGCACGGTTCACGAGCCCTTGCAACTGTCGACCGTTTAATTAAAGAGAGGAACCAGAATGAATGCAAAAATCATGACCCGTCTGTCGGCACTGGCTGTCGTCGGTGCGCTGCTCGGCGGTTGCGCGACCCAGCAAGGCACGGACACTGCCGTCGGCACGGGCGTCGGCGCAGGCACGGGCGCCGCGCTCGGCGCGATCTTCGGCGGCGGCAAGGGTGCGGCGATCGGCGCCGGCGTTGGCGCGGCTGTCGGCGGCGTCACCGGCTACAACTGGCAGAACATCAAGAACAAGCTGTCGGGCGCGACGAAGGGCACGGGCACGCAGATCACCGAGCAGCCGGACGGCTCGCTGAAGCTGAACATCCCGAGCTCGGTCACGTTCGACACGAACAGCTACGCGATCAAGTCGTCGTTCGCTCCCGTGCTGACGCAGGTTGCGCAAACGCTGAACCAGAACCCGGAAGTCGTCGCGCAAGTCGTCGGCCACACGGACAGCACGGGACAGCCGGCGTACAACCAGACGCTCTCCGTCAACCGCGCGCAAAGCGTGGTGAACCAGCTCGCGCAAGACGGCGTCGCGCAGCAGCGCCTCGCGGCTTCGGGCATGGGCGCCAACCAGCCGATCGCCGACAACAACACGGAAGCAGGCCGCGCGCAGAACCGCCGCGTGGAAATCTACCTGCGCGCGATGGCGCAGCACGCGCAATAAGTTTTTCGGGGAAGGACAGGCCAGAGTCGGAATCCGCCCGCCAGTTCGCCAAGCGCGTCGAAGCGAACCTCGGACGGGTCTCACAAGCTGATCGAAAAATTTTTCGAACTCTTGTGAAATTCCACGGTCTGTCTTTACGGTACGTGTGCGGCGATGCCGCCGCGTCACCATTCTCCTCTTGTCGTTGTTGCTCCGGGGCCTATAGCCCCGGTTTTTTTTGCCTGTTTTTTGTCCGCGTCTTGCCCGCTCCTCGCGTTCTTTCCGCAGGCGATACCTCCCCAATCTTCCTCGCATCGCGCGCAAGCCCGGCGCCATCATTCCCCACGCGCTGCCGCTAACAGTTCACACTGGTAAAATCGCCGATTCGGGCCGGTTCCGCGCGCGACGAGAGTCCGCGAAGCCGCGTTCGACACCCGAGCTGCATGAGCGGACACCCCGCCCATGTGGTCCTGGGCACAGCGCCGTCCGCTGACGCCGAAACGTCGTGACGGCCGCCCGTACCTTCCGCCAGTCCATAGACCCACATGTCAGCAACCGACGCCACCGCGGTTCAATCCGCGGACCTCACCGCCGCCGGCGCGCCGAAGGGCCGCCGCCAGATCCTCGTCACGTCTGCCCTGCCGTACGCGAACGGGCAAATCCATATCGGCCATCTGGTCGAATATATCCAGACGGACATCTGGGTCCGCGCGCTGCGAATGCACGGGCACGAGGTCTACTACGTCGGCGCCGACGACACGCACGGCACCCCGATCATGCTGAAGGCGGAGCAGGAAGGCATCACGCCGAAGCAGCTGATCGAGCGCGTGTGGCTGGAGCACAAGCGCGACTTCGACAACTTCGGCATTTCGTTCGACAACTACTACTCGACGGATTCCGAGGAAAACCGCGTGCTGTCCGAATCGATCTACACGGCGCTCCAGGCGGCTGGACTGATCGAAGCGCGCGACATCGAGCAGGCGTACGACCCCGTCAAGGAAATGTTCCTGCCGGACCGCTTCATCAAGGGCGAATGTCCGAAGTGCCACGCGAAGGACCAGTACGGCGACAACTGCGAAGTGTGCGGCTCGACCTATCAGCCGACCGAGCTGATCAACCCGTATTCCGTCGTGTCGGGCGCGACGCCCGTGAAGAAGACGTCGACGCACTACTTCTTCAAGCTGTCCGATCCGCGCTGCGAGAATTTCCTGCGCGGCTGGGTCGGCGGCCTCGCGCAGCAGGAAGCGACCAACAAGATGCGCGAATGGCTCGGCGACGCGGGCGAAGCAAAGCTCGCCGACTGGGACATCTCGCGCGACGCGCCCTACTTCGGCTTCGAGATTCCCGGCGCGCCGGGCAAGTATTTCTACGTGTGGCTGGACGCGCCCGTCGGCTACTACGCGAGCTTCCGCAATCTGGCGGAAAAGCGCGGCCTCGATTTCGATGCGTGGGTGCAGAAGGGCTCGACGACCGAGCAGTACCACTTCATCGGCAAGGACATCCTGTATTTCCATACGCTGTTCTGGCCGGCGATGCTCGAATTTTCGGGCCATCGCACGCCGACCAACGTGTTCGCGCACGGCTTCCTGACCGTCGATGGCGCGAAGATGTCGAAGTCGCGCGGCACCTTCATCACGGCTAACAGCGTGATCGAAACGGGCATGAACCCGGAATGGCTGCGCTACTACTTCGCGGCCAAGCTGAACAGCACGATGGAAGACATCGACCTGAACCTCGAGGACTTCCAGGCGCGCGTAAACAGCGACCTCGTCGGCAAGTACGTGAACATCGCGAGCCGCGCGGCGGGCTTCTTGATCAAGCGCTTCGACGGCCGCGTGCAGGACAGCGCGATGCAGCATCCGTTGCTCGCGTCGCTGCGCACGGCGATTCCGCAGATCGCCGCGCACTACGAAGCACGCGACTACGGCCGCGCGCTGCGTCAGACGATGGAACTTGCGGACGCCGTCAACGCGTACGTCGATACAGCCAAGCCGTGGGATCAGGCGAAGGACCCGGCCAATGCCGTCGCGCTGCACGAGACGTGCAGCGTGTCGCTCGAAGCGTTCCGGCTGCTCTCGCTGGCGCTCAAGCCCGTGCTGCCGAAGGTCATCGAAGCGGCCGAATCGTTCCTCGGTATCGAGCCGCTGACGTGGTCGCACGCGAATACGCCGCTGAGCTCGGCGCGCGCGATCAACGCGTACAAGCATCTGATGACGCGCGTCGACCCGAAGCAGATCGACGCGCTGCTCGCCGCCAACCGCGGCTCGCTGCAGCCGACTGCATCGCCCGAAGCCCAAGCCGCCGACGCCAAGACCAAGGCCAAGGCGCATGCGAAAGCGACAGCTGCCGCGCACGGCGACGCGCAGGCGAAGCCCGACGACAGCGGCATCATCTCGATCGACGATTTCGCCAAGATCGATCTGCGCATCGCGAAGATCGTCGACTGCCGCGCGGTGGAAGGCTCGGACAAGCTGCTGCAACTCACGCTCGACGTCGGCGAAGAGAAGACGCGCAACGTGTTCTCGGGCATCAAGTCCGCGTATCAACCGGAACAGTTGGTCGGCAAGCTGACGGTGATGGTCGCGAACCTCGCGCCGCGCAAGATGAAGTTCGGGCTGTCGGAAGGCATGGTGCTCGCGGCATCGGCGGCTGACGAGAAGGCCGAACCGGGCATCTACGTGCTCGAGCCGGACAGCGGCGCGAAGCCCGGCATGCGCGTCAAGTAACGCCGAAGCAGCCATCTTCCGGCGCGGCCCACGCGCCCACGCAAAAAGCACGTCTCCCGACGTGCTTTTTTTTCGCCCCTACGACCGCGCTTTTGCAGCGGGTTCCTTTCTCAAAATAAGACTCCTCCTAGATTCATCCACAGCGAATTCTTCGAAAATCGAGATCGCTTTATGAGACGTGCGCCGCCGGCCTCTACGCAGACGACACGCGCCTCACGGTGGATGCATCAGCCACGCCGCCGCGCCTTCCGCCTTCCATTGAACATGACGCGCTCGCGCAATCCGAGCCGCTTCCACAGAGCATTGACATGAGCACTGAATTCTCCCTCGACCGGTTCGAATCCCTCGTTGCTGCGCGCGATCACGACGCCGCGAATGAAGAGTTGATCGTGTTGTTCAACACGTTGGCCTCGAACCGCAGCAGACTGCCCGGCGTCGAACTGGCGCTCGCCGACCCCACCAAACCCGCCAGCGAAGAAGGCGCGCAGACGCTGCAACGCATCGCCCACGCGATCACCGCTCTCCTCTCCGATCCGCAGTTCCAGCTGACCGAAAAACAGTTCAACCAGCTTTTCTCCGCCCGGCATTTCCTCAACATGCTGTTCGTCGCGTCGGCGTATGGCAACACGGACCACATTCTGCGCGCGCTGCTCGCCGACGCCGGCGAAGCGCCCGCCGCCGATGTCGCGAAAGCGCTGATCAGAAAGCAGATCGTGCTGTACACCGTGGAATCGGAATACGACATCGATCTCGCCGACATGGCAAAGAGCGACCCCGTGCTGGCAACGAGCCTCGGCATGTCGGTCGTCAGTTCGGCCGTGGTGATTTCGCCCGCGGCGCACGCCAAGCGCGAACGTCTGATCGAATGGCTGCCCAGCGCCCTCGAAACCATCGAAGATCTCGACGATCTGGCCGGCCCGGCCGTCTGCGGCGCGTACATGCATTGCAGCTATTCCGACTTGCCGAACCGGCACGCGATCAAGCGAGGCATCAGCCGGCTGGTGCGCAAGAAGCTGGGCACGCTCGGCCTGCTCGAACACGAAGCCGAAGTCGGCCGCGTGGCAACGCCCGAAGCGGCGGCAACGCGCGGCGAGCGCAAACCGTTGATGGTCGTCGTGCTCGAATGGTTCAACGGCGGCCACTCGATCTATCGCACGCATTCGCGCACGATGCTCGCCGCGCGCGAGCGCTTCGAAGTCGTCGCGTTCGGCGAAGCGCAGCACGTGGACGAAGCGGGACGCGCGGTGTTCGACCGCTTCATTCCGTTCGAGCATCCCGAATATGTCGGCGAGATCGTCCGGCAGGTGCGCGACTTCGCACTCGAGAATCAGGCGGCCGTGCTGTACATGCCGAGCGTCGGCATGTTCCCGCATACGGTCTTCATGACGAACGTGCGCGTCGCGCCGCTCCAGATCGCCGCGCTGGGCCATCCCGCGACGATGCACGCCGAATGCATCGACTACGTGAGCGTCGAGGAAGACTTCGTCGGCGATCCCGCGTGCTTCAGCGAAAAGCTGATGCAATTGCCGAAAGACGGCCAGCCGTACGTGCCGTCCAAACTGCTCACCGACGTCACGCCGAGCCTCCCCACGCGCGGCGAGTTCATCAATATCGCCGTGACGGCGAGCGCCATGAAGCTGAATCCGCGCTTTCTCGACGCGTGCCGCCGCATCATCGAAACGGCCGGCATCCCGGTGGGCTTCCACTTCATGACGTCCTGGGCCGAAGGTCTCGATATCGCGTACGTGCGCCGTCTGGTCGAGGCCGCGCTGCCGCTCGAAAACGTCGTGGTGTACGGCGGGATGAGCTATCCGGCCTATCTGAGGGTGATCAACCTGATGGACATGTTCGTGAGCCCGTTCCCGTTCGGCAACACCAACGGCATCGTCGACGCGTTCACGCTCGGCTTGCCCGGCGTCAACCTGTGCGGCCGCGAGGTCTTCGAGCATATCGACAGCGGTCTGTTCGGACGCGCGGACATGCCCGACTGGCTGACCACGCATTCCGTCGACGAATACGTGCGCGCAGCCGTGTGGCTTGCCACCCAGCATGAGGAGCGCGAAGCGTTGCGCCGCAAGATGATCGAGACGAAAGCCGTCGAACGGATTTTCGAGGGGCGGCCCGAAGCGTTTGGCCGGAATGTGCTGGCACTCGTGAACGCACAGGCGCAGGGCCACGCGAAGTTGCAGACTCAAGCCTGACCACGTGAAGGCGACGTAGCACGTCGCCTTCGCTCTCCAGCCAGAAACCGGCCGGGCGCTCGCCGCCCCGCCGGTTTTTTTATCACCACCGCAGCCGGTCGAAGCGCCTCGTGTATTGCAGATCCATCCCCTGGAACGTGCCGCCATAGACGGCCACCGACCAGTAACGCGTCAGGTTCACCGTCGCCTTGATCGCGTTGCTCGCCGACTGCAAACCCTGTTCGTAGCCGATCACGAGCCATTCGCTCATCGCCTTCGACACCATCACGACCTGCGGATCGGTCAGCCCCACTTCGCTTCGTCCGATCGAGAACTCGTCGAGCCCGAACTCCTGCGCGATACGCTTGCCGCTCGCGCTGCCGAGCAACGCGAGCGCCGTCGTCATCGTGCTTTGCTGGCCGACGTTGTTGCCCTGATCGGTGCCGTGTCCGAACAGCAGCCACGACAGCTTTTCGTTGTCGGGCACATTCGGCTCCGACACCAGCTTCGCGACGGGCGACTGGATCGTGCCCGTCACCTGCACGCCCGCTTCGACCTGCTGGTTGCGGCGCATCGCGAGAATATTGATGCCCGGGTTCGCAACCGGTCCGTTGAACGTGAAGAAGCCGTTCTCGATGCCGAGCTTGCGGCCGAACGCGATATAGGTCGAACCTTCCGTCACGCGCACGTTGCCCACAGCCCGCAGCGGCAGATTCGGCGCGGACAGCGCCGTAATCGTGCCGCGCAGGCCGACGTCCGCGCCCTGGCCGCGGAAGCGGAATTTCTGGCCGAGATCGATATCGATGTTCGCGCGCGGCGCGAACGCGCCGACGGGCTTGTTCGAATTGCCGACTTCCTGCGGCTTGCCGCTCGCCACCGATCCATCCGGACGCACCACCACGACGTCGTCGCCCAGCCGCGGCTCGGACTTGTCGGGCATATCGAACAGGGCATGATCGATGACGAACTTGCCGTTGATCGCGAGCCCGCCCTGCGTGCCCGCGTTGGCGACGCTCGCGCTGCCCGACATCGTCAGTTGCCGGTCCGGCGACGCGAACAGTTCGAGTTGATCGGCGACGATGCTCGCCGTCAGATCGGGCTCAGTGTTGTCGAGCCGCACGCGGCCCGTTGCGCGCAGCGTGCCCGTCGCGCCGTGGAACTCGACCTGCTGGAAATCGACGAGGTTCTCTGATAGCGCGATGCGCACCACGCCGTCCTTCAACTGCACGCCGAGATCGACGAGCGTCGCGGACAAACCGTCGCCAACCAGCGATCCAGACAGATTCGGCTTCGCCACCGTGCCGCCGAGCGCGAGCTTCAGCGCGAGATGGCCGTCGAGCAGATAGCTCGGCCCGAACAGGCCGCCCGTCGTCTTCAGCGACGGCACGTTCGCGTTGATCGAGCCCGACAACGGCCCTTCGTCGTTGACTGCCAGCACGCCGTCGCGCGGCACGAGCGTCGTGCGCGCGGACGCGTCGACCACGCCGATACGGCTCGCCTGCGCATGCACGGTCGCGTTCAACTGGTTGCCGCCGCTGAAGTCCGCGCGCGCCGCGACGTCGGTGATGCCGAGCGGCGCGAAGCCGCGTCCCACTTCGATCGTGATGTCGCCGCCGCGCCGCTTCAGCTCGATATGGCCCGTCGCCGTCTCGCCGAGCGCAAAGTCCCAGTCGCCGTCGAACACGAGGTCTGTCTTCAAGGTCGACGGCACGCCTGTGAATTCCTGGCGCAGTTCGAGCATGCGTGCCACCGACACGCCCGTCAGCGTACCCGCCGACTTGATGCGCCCGTGATCGAGCGCAAACGACTTCAGATCGAGCAGCGAGCCTTCCAGCGTGAGCCGCGTCGGGCCGAGCGTCACGCGCTGGCCGCCCGCGCTGACGGTCAGCGGTGTCTCCATGTTCAGTGCGGGCGTGCCCTTGTTCGACAGGCGCGTGACGGTGCCGTCCCAGTGCGTGCCGTCGCGCGCATCGGTGAGCTTGCCGTTCGCGGCCACGGCGAGATCGAGCGGGCGGCCTTGCAGCGTGCCCTTCGCGGCGGCGTCGAGCGTGTGCTTCGCGCGCGTGCCGTTCAGGTGCGCGGTGAGCGTGTTCAGCTCGACGCCCGCCGTGCTGATATTGCGCGCATCCGTCGTGAAGACCATCGCGCCGTTCGCGCCGTCGCGGATCTCGGCGTGCCCTTCCGCGTGCCCGACCTTGTTCGCGCCGAACACGACGCTGTCGGCCTTGTAGTCGAGCGCGACATTGGGATGCTCGAAGGTGCCCGTCACGTCGCCCTGCGCCGCGACGAGGCCGGCGAGGCCGAAGCCGAGGCGCTCCAGTTCCGGCGCGTCGATATGAAAGCGCAGCCGGTCGCCGCGCGCGCCGAAGCTGCCTTGCAGATCGACCTGATTGCCCGCCACCGACAGATTCGCGCGGCTCGGCAGAATGCGCGACCCCGCCAGTTGGATGACGCCGCTGCCCGTCATTGGCAAGCCGTCGTAGACGCTTTCGCCGAGACGGAACTCGGCCTTTGTCGTGAAAGTTGGTGCGAGCAAGCCCGCCGCCGTTAGCGTGCCGTTCACGCGCGCTTCGATCTTGCGCGACGCAGGTGCCTTCACGGGCGCGTTCGGCGCGCTCACCTGAGCGCGCTTGTCTTTGCCCTTGCCTGAGCCGCTGGTAGTCGCGGGCGCCGCCGCGCGCGACGGCGTTTGCGTCGTCAGCGACAGCGGATCGAAGTCCGTCAGCGTCGCCTTCAGGTTATAGGTGGAACTGGCGTCGCGCTTGATCGCGCCGTTCAGGTCGATGCGTCCTTTGCCTGAACTCACGCGCACGTCGTTGAAACTGGTGCGCGCGGGATCGAGCGTGACCTTGCCTTGCACGCGCAGCGCCGCCTTCGGATCGTTCAGATCGAGCGTGACGCTCTGCACGTCGTCGTTCAGCCGTATCGAGACAGGGCCGCCGAACTGCGTCGGCCGCACGCTCGCTTGCAGTGCGTTCAGATCGAGTTTCGCGACCTTCAGGTCGAACTGGCCACGCTTGCCCATCAACGCGCCGCCGCCCGTGACGGTCGCTTCCTTGATCAGACGCACGTTGAGGTTCGAGATGCGCTGCGCCTTGGCGTCGAGCTGCACGTCGGCGCGCGCGTCGATCAGCGGCAGCAGATGCGCGTCGATTGAGCCTGGCTTTGCGTTCACGATCGACAACTGGCCTTGCACCGCAAAGCCCGGCGAACCATGGGCGGCGTCTGCTTGCGCCTGAGAGGCTGCGAGCGGCGCGCTTGCCGCACTCGCGAGGACTGCCGAACTTGCCGCGTGGCCTGCTTTTGGCGAGCTGGCCGAACTAGCTGCGCGCGCAGATTTCACCACGCTCGCCGTACTGGCCGCGTGCGCAGATTTCGTCGCGCTCGCCGAACTGGCCGCACGCCCTGATTTCACCGCGCTTGCCGAACCTGCCGAACTCGCCGCCGCAACCGTGCTCGCAGCCGCCACGGCACTGGCCACGTCCGCCCCACTCGCCGGCACCACACGCCCTGCCGCGTCCCGCTGCACCGGCTGCAACTCCGCGCGCACGGCGAGATCGGCCAGCGGCGCGCCGGGCGCGAAGGCTTGCGGATTGACGTGATCGAAGACCAGCGTCGCGCGTTGCAGCGGCACCTCCGCGAACGGCGTCGCCTCGACGCGCGCGTGGCCCGTCAGCTTCATCCCCGATGCGTCGAGTTCGGCTATCAGCGTTTCGAGCGACCCAGAAAGATGCGCGCGCACCTGAACGGCTTCGTCGTTGACCTTGCCCGAATAGCCCGCGTCGCCTGTCAGTGGAAACGGCCGCACGCCGTCGAGCTTCGCCGCTGCCGTCACCGCGCCGAACGGCGTGTCGAGGCGATCGACGGAAGCCTCGTGATGGCGCCCGTCGCTGCGCCCATGAAACAGCAGCCGCGCGTATTCCGAGGTGGATGCGCCCTCGTGCAGGATCAGCTTCTCGACGCTCAGATCTCGCACGGCCAGTTGCAGCGGCAAGCGCAGATCCTTCGGCAGGCTCATCGGCTCGGACTTCGACGTGGACGGCGCGATACGCGCGTCGACGGTGCCGATATGCAGATAATCGACGACAAAACGCCACGGCTTGTCGGACAGCGCCCATTTCCCGTCGATGCGGTCGACGCGAATGTCCGTGCCGCTCCCGTCGAGGCTGCGCCAGCGCACGTCGCGCATATGCAGCCCCGTCGCGATCGCGCCGCCGTCGAGCTTGCCTTCGAGCTGGCCGTGCAACAGCTTCACGGTCGTCTGCCACGCGTACGCGGTGCCGCGCTCGGTGACGACCACGCCGTACAGCAGCCCGCCGACCAGCGCAACAAGCACCGCCGGCACGGTGATCGCCCATACGATCTTCGTCCACAAACGGCGCCGCTTCCTCGGCGGTGGCGTGTCCGAGCCATCCGGACCGCCCGGCGGAGGGCCGCCCCGCGGATCGCCGCCCGGTGGTTCTCCGCCAGGCGGTGCGCCGCCGGACGGATGGTCGGATGGGTTTTCGGATGGGTCCGTCGTCATGCTCAAAAAGTGCCGTCGATTCAGTGTGATGTCAGAACGCAATGCCAAGCGTCAGATACGGCCGCACGCTGCGGTTACGCGTGCCGTACGCGACATCGATGTTGACCGGGCCAACGGGGCTGCGCCATCGCGCGCCCAGGCCGACGCCCGGATAGAAGACTTTCTCGCCCCACGCGTCGGTGGCCGTGCCGATGTCGAAGAACGCGGCCGCGCCCCAGTCGCGGTTGAACCAGTGCTGATATTCGGAAGTGGCCGTCACGAGGTACTTGGTCGGCAGAATCGAGCCGCCGACGTTGTTACCGATGCTCTGATACGCGTAGCCGCGCACCGAGTTCGACCCGCCCGCGCGGAACAGCAGCGACGCGGGCACGCCGCTCGACGGCCCGCTCGTGAACACGCCGCCCAGTTCCGCGCGAAACAGGACAAGGTCGCGCGCGCCGACGGGCAAGTATTGCTGGCCGCGCGCATAGCCGCGAATGAAGGTCTGGTCGGTCGCCACGCCCTTGACGGCAAAGCCCGCCTCGACGTGGATCAGGTTGCCCGAGCGCGGAAACAGCGGGTCGTCCGTATTGCGGCGCGTCCATGACCATCCGGGCACGAGCGCGCGGCTCGTGGTCGGCGCCTGGGTATTCTGGTCCAGCCTGTCCTGGTAGTAGAGCAGCGAGTAAGCGTAGTCGATGTACTGCGACGTCCGCGTGCGCTGCACGCCCGCGCGCAAGCTGTAGATGCGCGTGTCGGACACGTTGGTGCTGGTGTACGACACGAGCGCGCTGTTGGTCCAGCCGCGCAGGCCCGGCGGCATCGCTAGCGTCACCTGGCCGTACTGCTGGATCTGGTCGAGCCGGCCAGCGACGGTAAACGGCCAGGCCGCGCCGAACGTGTCGAGATACGAATACGAGCCCTGCACGTGCGCGCCCGTGTCCGTCGAATAGCCGACGCCGCCGCGCACACTGTTGTACGGAAACTCGCTGACCTTTACGTGCAGGGGGGTGTCGAGCGGCTTTTCCGTGTCGTTGCCGACATCGATCGCGACGCTCGCGTAGTACGGCGTGTTCTGCAACTGGCGCTGCAGCTCGGTCACGCGCTGGACATCGTAGACTTCGCCCGGCGAGATCGGATTCACGTTCCTGACGATACGTTCGGGATAGCGCCGCGTGCCCGACACATCGAGCTGGCCCATCGTGAACGTGGGGCCGCTGTCGTAGGTGACGGACAGCTTCGCGTCGTGCGTGCGCGGATCGATCCGCGCTTCCGAGCGCGAGATTTTCGCGCCCAGATAGCGGCGCGACTGCAGCGCCTTGAGCGACGCCTCCTTCGCGTCGTCCCAGCTCGTCTGCGTGAACGGTTCGCCCTCGTGCAGCGAGAACGCAAAGCGCGTCTTGTTTTCCTGCTCGGGGTCTTCCGTCAGCACGGGGCCGCGAAACGACAGTGAAATCGACGAAATGGTCGTGCGCGGGCCGGGATCGACGGAGACGCGCACGACCTTTTTGCCGTCGATGGTGCGCACGTCGGTCCGCACGATGGGCGTGAAATAGCCTTGCGTCGACGTCAGATCGCGTACCTGCTGAGGCGTCGCCGTCACGAGGAAGTCGAATTGCTCGGGGCTGATGTCCTCGCGTTTCGCGAAGCGGGAAATGTCCAGATGCTCTTCGAGCAGCTTGCGCAACGAGCGCGGCTCCGCTTCCACGTCGACCTCGTAAGTCGGCTTGGCGCGCGCGGCATGGGCGTGCGTCGTGACGAGCAGCAGCACGCAGAACCCGCACGACAGACATGCGCGCAGCAGCATCGCCGCAAACGATGCGCGTTGCATCGCGCGACGGCCCGTCACGGTGCTTTCGTTGCGATGCCTGCGCGACCGCTCGATGGCCCACCCCGCCAAACGCGACCTCCGGCTCTTATTGACCATTGTTGAAGAATGCCGACACCCGGCCCGCTTGGGCGCAGGGGGAACGAGCGCTATTTGAACACATCGGCGCCCCAGCGCCATTTACGGGATACGCCGCGGCCACGGGCGCCGCACGTGGCCCTGAGGCGGCACGGTGCAACGAGCGCCCGCCTTGGACGCCGCCGGCCGCCCACGGTTCCGCCAGGTTCCGCCGACTTTTCGCTTGGCGTTGGCGAGCTTGCGGTAAAATCCTGTTCTGCACGAGCGGCCCCGCGTCATCAGCACGTCGGGGCGCCGTCATCTTCATTCACGGACGTCGAGCCATGTATCAATCGGATATCACGCAGTTCCTGAATCAACTGAAGTCGCAAAAGCCCACCCTGGAAGAAGAGCAGCGCCGCGGCCGCTCGCTGCTGTGGGACAAGCAGCCGATCGACCTCGACGAGCGTGCAGCCAATCAGGAAGCGCGCGTGAAGCAGAACTCGTACGTCTACTACCAGAACTTCTAAGTGACCATCGCCGACGAGGCCCGCGCCGCTTCGGGACAGCCCGACGCAGCGCTCGCCGCGCCCGCTACCGATTCGACGCCCAACACCGTCGACGGCATCGCTTTCGCTCGCCTGTACGGCGAGCCGCTCTTCAAGCTGCCGCAGGATCTCTACATCCCGCCCGACGCGCTCGAAGTCTTTCTGGAGACGTTCGAAGGCCCGCTGGATCTGCTGCTGTACCTGATTCGCAAGCAGAACTTCAACGTGCTCGACATTCCGATGGCCGAAGTCACGAACCAGTATCTCGGCTATGTCGAACAGTTGCGCAAGACCAATCTCGAACTCGCCGCCGAATATCTGCTGATGGCCGCGATGCTCATCGAGATCAAGTCGCGCATGCTGCTGCCCGTGAAGAAGGCCGACACCGGCGACGAAGCGGAAGACCCGCGCGCCGAACTGGTCCGCCGCCTGCTCGAATACGAGCAGATGAAGCTCGCCGCGCAGCGTCTGGACCAGTTGCCCCAACTCGGACGCGATTTCCTGCGCGCCGAGGTGTATATCGAGCAGAGCATCACGCCGCGCTTCCCGGACGTGAACACGGACGACCTGCGCTCCGCGTGGGCCGACGTGATCAAGCGCGCCAAGCTCGTCCAACATCACAGGATTTCGCGCGAAGAGCTGTCCGTGCGCGAGCACATGAGCGTGATCCTGCGCAGGCTGCAGGGCGCGCGCTTCATGGAGTTTTCCGAATTGTTCGACACGACGCGCGGCGTACCCGTCGTCGTCGTGAACTTCATCGCGATGCTCGAACTGTCGCGTGAATCGTTGATCGAGATCACGCAAGCCGAGCCGTTCGCGCCGATTTACGTGCGGCTGGCCTATCTGCCGGCCTGACGGGCTGCCGGCCGCGCGCGGGGACGTCGTTGCAGCACGCCTTCTTCCCGCTGTCGCAGCCGTTCACGGAACCGAAACGAAGCTTTCCGGACGCCGTACCGCTTGGCCTCGCGTGGCTTATCCGCCCCGCGTTCCGTTCCAGTATCCGGGATTCCAGGCGTTTACCCCGCCGCCCAAACTCGGTGCAGCACGACAATAAATCCACTACAATCCCGCGCTCGAAGCCAGCCTACCGGACGGCCTGCGCCGGGCTTCAGATGGATTTCCCGAAAATGCGCGCACCGTCGCGTGAACGAGACAACCGCGAGCCTCGCTGCCGCCTGCCAGCGGTCGGCGTGACTCACAACATTGCCCGATCATGAAAGTCATCAGCTCGATCCAGGAATTGCGCGACCAGTTGCGCGGCCAAAACCGCACCGCCTTCGTGCCGACGATGGGCAACCTCCACGAGGGCCATCTGTCGCTGATGCGCCTCGCGCGCCAGCACGGCGACCCGGTGGTGGCGAGCATCTTCGTGAACCGCCTTCAGTTCGGACCGAACGAAGACTTCGACAAGTATCCGCGCACGCTCCAGGACGACATCAACAAGCTGCAGAAGGAAAACGTCTACGTGCTGTTCGCGCCGACGGAGCGCGACATGTATCCGCAGCCGCAGGAATACCGCGTGCATCCGCCGCACGATCTCGGCGACATCCTCGAAGGCGAGTTCCGCCCCGGCTTCTTCACGGGCGTCTGCACGGTCGTGATGAAGCTGATGTCGTGCGTACAGCCGCGCGTCGCCGTGTTCGGCAAGAAGGATTACCAGCAGTTGATGATCGTGCGCGCAATGACCGAGCAGTTCGCGCTGCCGTGCGACATCATCGCCGCCGAAACCGTGCGCGATGCCGACGGCCTCGCGCTCAGCTCGCGCAACCGCTTTCTGAGCGAGGCCGAGCGCGCCGAGGCGCCGATGCTCGCCGTCGCGCTCGCGCGCGTGCGCGAAGGCGTGCTGTCGGGCAACCGCGACTTTGCGAAGCTGGAGCAGGAGGCGGTGGCGTCGCTGGCTGCGCGCGGCTGGAAGCCGGACTACATCGCGATCCGCAAGCGTTCGAACCTCGTCGCGCCCGCCGCGCACGAACTGGACGCGCCGCTCGTCGTGCTCGCCGCCGCGAAGCTCGGCGCGACGCGCCTGATCGACAACCTTGAAATCTGACGGCCAGAAGGATTAGCCATGCAACGCAACATGCTGAAGTCGAAGATTCACCGCGCCGTGGTCACGCACTGCGAACTGCACTACGAAGGCTCGTGCGCGATCGACGAGAACCTGCTCGAAGCGGCGAACATCGTCGAAAACGAGCGCATCGACATCTGGAACATCAACAACGGCGAGCGCTTCTCGACGTATG
This sequence comes from Paraburkholderia steynii, assembly GCF_900100565.1. Taxonomy (NCBI): domain Bacteria; kingdom Pseudomonadati; phylum Pseudomonadota; class Betaproteobacteria; order Burkholderiales; family Burkholderiaceae; genus Paraburkholderia; species Paraburkholderia steynii. Next base: position 165,637 of record NZ_FNDI01000011.1, read on the forward strand.
CGATCAAGGGCGAGCGCGGCAGCGGCATGATCTCGCTGAACGGCTCGGCGGCGCGGCGCGCGCAACTGGGCGACCTGGTGATCATCGCGGCGTTCGCGAACGTCGACGAGGAAGAATTGAAGGCGGGCTGGAAGCCCGATCTGGTGTTCGTCGATGAAAACAACGTGATCAAGGGCAGCCGCGACCACGTGCCGACGCAAAGCTGGAGCTGATCGCTCCGCTGCCTGAATCATCTGCACGACATCACTAAAGGCGCTTGCGACAAGCGCCTTTAGTCTTTTTTGCCGCCGCCCTTCCCGTGCGCGGCCTTCCCGTCGACCCACGACGTGATCGACGCCCACTGCTCCAGATCTTTTTCGACCCGGCTCTTCGCGACGTCCCACAGCGTCAGGCCGTGCGCCGCGAGTTGCACGTAGTTCTGCGTGTCGCGCAGATAGCCGAGCACGGGCAGATCGAGCCCTTCGACGAAACGATGCAGCTGGTCCGCCGACTTCGTGCGCGCATCCACCCGCATGCCGACCACGCCGATTTCGATTGCGCCCTTGCGCACGGCTTTCTCTTTGGCGAGCCGCTCGAGAAATTCCTTGGTCGCGAGAATATCGAAGATGGACGGCTGCAGCGGCACGATCACCTTGTCCGCCAGCGACAACGCCAGGTTCAGCCGGTTGCCGTGCAGTCCGGCGGGCGTGTCGATCACGGCCTGCTCGAGGCCTTTGGGCGGCTTCGCCGGCGCATCGGGGTCGACCTCCCAGGTTTCGATGGCCGGCAGGGTTTCCGGACGCAGATCCAGCCATGCGTGCGCGGACTGCTGCCGGTCGAGGTCGGCGAGCGCGACCCATTGGCCTTCGGCCGCGAAATAGCCAGCCAGATTGGTCGACAGCGTGCTCTTGCCCACGCCGCCCTTTGGATTCGCCACCACGATCACCGTCATGAATTCTCCCGGGAAGATGGCTGGCGCTGGCCAGCCGGTTTGCCGCTCGACTTCCGGCCCGCCCGCGAGTTGCGGCTCGCGGCGACGGTTCGTGCCGTTCCGTTGCCTGTGCATGCGGCATGGCCGATTGGTTCCAGCCGTTGATAATATCGGCAAAACCCGTCAGGCCGAAGTCCCTACGCGCCTGAGGGACGCTTCCAGCCCTTTTTTTCGAGAATCATGACCATGAGCAAACTTCGCAGCGAATACACGATCGACCGGCTTCACGAACGCCAGAAAGGCTCGCTGCCGGGCTTGCTGGGCGTACGCGTCACGGGCCTGGAAGAAGGCGTGCTGACGGCCGAACTGACCGTGCGCAGCGAGCTGCTCGCGCCGAACGGCTTCCTGCATGCGGCCACCGTGATCGGTCTCGCCGATACCGCCTGCGGCTACGCGTGCCTCGCGCATCTGCCCGACAACGCGCGCAATTTCACGACGATCGAGCTGAAGAGCAATTTTCTCGGGACTTCGACGGAAGGCACGATCCGCGCCGTCGCGAAGGCCGTGCATCTGGGCCGCAGCACGCAGGTGTGGGACGCGACCGTGACGGGGCCTGACGGCAAGACGATGGCGCTGTTTCGCTGCACGCAGATAGTGCTGTACTGATACGTCGTTGACGCGGCGCGCCACCATGACGATTTGCGACAAATCCCGTCCCGGCCCGCGCGTATGATCGGATGCGCCAGCGTCGTTGCAGCGGCGCATCCCTCATTCCAGCGACATGTCTTCTCAACTTCCGACCTTTGAAGCCGCGCTAGAGGCGCACCGCGCCGGCCGCTATGACGAAGCCGAACGCGGCTACCGCGAAACGCTCGAAAGCAACCCGCATGACCCCGAGGCGTTACGCCTGCTGGGCGTCGTGTTATCGGTGCGCGGCATGTGGATCGAAGCCGAAGCGCTGCTCCACCGTTCGATCGCGCTGAGAGAAGACCCGCTGTGCCTTGGCAATCTTGCGGAACTACTGCTGAAGCGCAATCGGACGCAAGAGGCCTATGCAATCTGCCACCGCGCCCTCGATATCGATCCGGACTGCGCGTTCGCCCATTTCCAGTTCGCCGCAATCCTGCACGAGGATTTACGCGTCGAAGAGGCCGAAGCCGCGTATCGGCGTGCAATCGAGGTCGAACCTCAGTTCCTTGCCGCGCATAACAATCTTGGCAACCTGCTAGCGAGCGTCGGTCGGCTGGACGAAGCCGTTGTCGCGCTGCGCGTGGCGCTCGAACTCGACGGCAACTATATCCACGCGCTATACAACCTCGGCATGGCGTTGCTGCGTAGCGCGCGACCCGTCGAAGCCGAAGCCGTGTTCCGCCGCGCGCTCGCCGTGCAACCCGATCATCGCGACGCTCTGCACAATCTCGGCACCGCGCTCAAGCTCCAGGGCCGCTACGATGAAGCCGAAGCCGCCTATCGTCAGACGCTCGCTCTCGCGCCGGACTTTGCCGATGCCCGCTGGAATCTTGGTGTCCTGCTGCTCACGCAAGGCCGCCTCGAAGAAGGCTGGCCGCATGCCGAAGCCCGACTTGCCCAGCGGCGCAAACCAGACGCAGCTCCGCCGCCTGAAAGCACGCGTCAATGGCTGGGAGAATCGCTGGAGGGAAAGTCGCTCGTGTTGTGGCACGAGCAAGGATATGGCGACTGCGTGCAGTTCGCGCGTTATGCGCCGTTCCTGAAGAGGCTCGGCGTGCGTCATCTGACGCTGATGTGCCCTGCGCCACTGAAGCCGCTGATGGACACGATAGGCGGTGTGAACGAGATCAGAACCCATACCGCCGGCCTCCCCCCGCACGACTACTGGGCGTACCCGCTGAGCCTCCCGCTGCGGTTCGGCACCACGCTCTCCACGATTCCCGCCGCGCTGCCTTATCTCCATGCGTTGCCGGAGCGCATCGAGCGCTGGCGCGCGCACCTGTCCGTTGGAAGCGGGCTGAAGGTCGGGCTGGTCTGGAAAGGCTTCGCCGAAAACCAGCATGACGCCACACGCTCGGTTCCCGGTCTCGCGCCGCTCGCGCCATTGTGGACGGTGCCCGGGGTGACATTCTTCAGTCTGCAGAAAGGCCAGGGCGAGACGGACGCCACCGCGCCGCCCGCTAACCAGCCCATCGTGCATCTGGGCTCCACCATCGAGGATTTCGCCGATACAGCGGCCATCATCACGCAACTGGACCTGCTGATCACCGTGGACACGGCAGCTGCGCACATCGCGGGCGCGCTCGGCAAGCCGTGCTGGCTGATGCTGCCGCACGACTGGACTGACTGGCGCTGGCTGCTGGAACGGGACGACTCGCCGTGGTATCCGGGCGTGATGCGCCTCTTCCGGCAATCGGATGCGCGAAACTGGCGGGAAGTGGCCGAACGCATCGCGGATGCGCTACGGCAAGGGCGCAAATGATTCAGCGGGCAAGCGGCGCGTCAGTCGCGCACCGGCTTGCCCGCGCCGCATCGCTCGATGCTTCAGGCCGCCTTGCGCGCCTGACCAATCGATGCCGCCTTCACGCCACCCACTGCATACAGCCCATTGCCTAGCAGCGACTGCACGACGAGCGTGACCGCCCAGAACGCCGGGTACTCCCAGCCGCCATGCGGCGACACGAAGCCCCAGCCGTTCGGCAGATGCACCGACAGCGCGCCGAGCATGAACGGCAACAGCACCAGCGCGACCCAGCGGACCTGCACGCCAAGTAGCAGCGCGATGCCGCCGGCCAGCTCGACGAAGGCCGTCAGATAGCCGAGCCAGCCCGGATAACCGATCGACTGGAAGAATTGCGCCGTGCCCGGCAGCGTGAAGACGAAGATTTTCTGCAGGCTGTGCGCCAGGTACAACACGGCTAGCGCGACGCGCAGGATCGTGGCGGCAAGCTCGGGTTTGCTGTCGACGGTCGGGTTCATGTCGGTTCCTTGAGATCGGGTTGACCGCGCGGAATGCGCCGTCGATGGAACGGACTTTATTCGAACCGATGCGTAGGAAAAATCGCTTTGGTGGCTTAGATTAATTCCTATTGAGAAAGAATCAACCGACAGCCGCCCACAACCGCTTCAAATCGAGATGTTCGGCGAGCGTATCAGCGAGACGCTCCAGCGACGCCTCGCGCAGCGCCGGATAGTCGATCGCCTCGGCTTCCCTCAACCCCGCCCACGCGAGCAGCGACGCGCACGCGGCGGGCGTGTCGAACAAACCGTGTACGTAGGTCGCGAGAATCTGGCCGTCGGCGGAACGGGCGCCGTCAGGGCGCAGGCCGCCTGTCTCGTCGGCGAGCAGCAGCGCTGGAGCATCGAGCGCGGGCCCTTGGGTCTCGCCCATGTGAATCTCATAGCCGGAGATTCCAGCGGCTTCGGCGGCAAGGCGTCCCGTCACGTTCTTGAGCGTTTTCTCGCGCGTGAGGGTCGTCGAAAAGTCGAGCCAGCCGAGCCCGGCAACGGTCGCGGGCGGCCCTTCGACGCCATACGGGTCGGCCACTTCGCGCCCGAGCATTTGCATGCCGCCGCAAATCCCGATCACCCGCCCGCCATAGCGCAGATGCCGTTGCAGCACGGCGTCCCAGCCCTGCGCACGCAAGAACGCCAGATCGCCCTGCACGTTCTTCGAGCCGGGCAGGATGATGAGATCCGCGGGCGGCGGCGTGCTGCCCGCGCGCACGTAATGGAAGTCAACTTGCGGATGGGCGCGCAGCGCATCGAAATCCGTGTGATTGCTGATGTGCGGCAGCACGGGCACGACGACGCGCAGCATCTCCAGACCATCCGCATTCGCCGCCCGCAATTCACGCGGCAACATGTCTTCGGCATCGAGCGTGAGGCCATGCAGATACGGCACGACGCCAAGCACGAGCTTGCCCGTCTTCGCTTCCAGCCAGTCGAGCCCCGGCTGCAACAGACTCACGTCGCCGCGAAAGCGGTTGATCACGAAGCCGCGCACGCGCGCCTGCTCGGTCTCGGACAAACACGCGAGCGTGCCCGTCAGATGCGCGAACACGCCGCCTCGATCGATGTCCGCGACGAGCACGACGGGGCAATCGACAGCTTCCGCGAAACCCATGTTCGCGATGTCGCGCTCGCGCAGATTGATCTCAGCGGGACTGCCCGCGCCTTCGACGAAGATCGTGTCGTACGACGCCTTGAGCCGCGCATACGATTCGAGCACCGCTTCGAACGCGATGGGCTTGTAGTCGTGATACGCGCGCGCGTCGAGATTCATGCGCGCCTTGCCGTGGATGATCACCTGCGCGCCGCGATCGCTGGTCGGCTTGAGCAGCACGGGGTTGAGATCGGTATGCGCGTCGATGCCCGCGGCCACCGCCTGCAGCGCCTGCGCGCGGCCGATCTCGCCGCCGTCGACGGTCACTGCGCTGTTGAGCGCCATGTTCTGCGGCTTGAACGGCGCGACCCGCGCACCCGTGCGCCGCGCGAGACGGCACAGACCGGCGACGAGCGTGCTCTTGCCCGCATCGGATGTCGTGCCTTGAATCATTAGCGTGCCGCGCGGCACGTCGAGCGGTTCAATCGAAGCGTCGGGAATGGAAGCCACAGGGTGCGCGAACAGGGTGAGAGAGGAAGCCCGCATTATCCCATCGCACTCACGCCCACGCGCTTGAACGATGGGACAGTCGGTACAATCACGCGATGATTTCCCGCGACCTCACCTTCGTCCTCGGCGGCGCGCGCTCGGGCAAGAGCCTGCACGCCGAACAACTCGCGAGCGCGAGCGCATTGCCCGTGACCTATGTCGCGACCGCGCGCATTGGCGACGATGAGTTCGCCGCTCGCGTCGCGCGTCATCGCGAGCGTCGGCCCGCGCAATGGGCCTTGCTCGAAGCGCCGCTCGATCTGCCGCAGGCCATCGCGTCGATCGATCAGCCGGAGCACTGCGTGCTGATCGACTGCCTGACCTTGTGGCTCGCGAACCTGCTCTGCCCTGCCGATGGCTCGCCGCCGCTAGCCGATTACCTCGACCGTTTCGCCGCGCTCGAAACGACGCTCGCGCAGGCGCGCGCGAAGATCATTGTCGTCAGCAACGAGATCGGACTTGGCGTCGTGCCGCTCGGCGCGGCGACGCGTCTTTATGTCGACGAACTCGGCCGTCTGAACCAACGCATCGCCGCGATCAGCACGCAGGCAACGATGATGGTCGCGGGCCTGCCGCTGCAACTGAAACCCGCGAGCCGCGCATGATGCTGCTGTCCTTGCCGCTTGTCGCGACGCTCGCCACGGCCGCTGTCGCCGTCGACAAATGGTTCGGCGAACCGCGCCGCGCGCATCCGCTGGTCGGCTTCGGCAAGCTCGCGGCAAAGCTCGAAGCCGCGCTGAACACGGGGCGTCGCGGCCGGCTGTTCGGCATTCTCGCGTGGCTGCTTGCCGTCGCGCCGCCCGTTCTGATCGCCACGTGGCTCGTGCTGACGCTGCCGTTGATCTGGTCGTGCGCGCTGCATGTCGCGCTGCTTTACTTCGCGCTGGGTGCGCGCAGCCTGCACGATCACATCGAGCCGATCGGCCGCGCACTCGCGAAACGCGATCTCGCGCAGGCGCGTGTGTTGACGGCGCGCATCGTGTCGCGCGAAACATCGCATGCGGACGAAAGCGCGCTGTCGCGAGCCGCCGTCGAGTCGGCATTGGAAAACGGCAACGATGCGATCTTCGGCGCGCTGTTCTGGTTTGCGATCTTCGGCGGTCCGGGCGCGCTCGCGTTCCGTCTCGCGAATACGCTCGATGCGATGTGGGGTTATCGCACGCCGCGCTATCTGCGCTTCGGCTGGGCGGCCGCGCGTTTCGACGATGTGCTCAACTACGTGCCCGCGCGTCTGACGGCCCTCAGTTACGCGTTGCTCGGTGACACGCGAACCGCCTTGCAATGCTGGCGCGAACAAGCGCCGCGCTGGGACAGTCCGAACGCCGGACCTGTGATGGCATCCGGCGCGGGCAGCCTCAATGTGCTGCTCGGCGGCGCAGCGGTCTATCACGGCGCGATAGAACAGCGTCCGACGCTCGGAGCGGGCCACACGGCCAGCGCGCAGCATATCGAGGCAGCGCTGATACTGGTCGAGCGCAGCGTGATCCTGTGGCTCGCCATGTTCATCGCGCTCGCGCTGTTGAGCGTGCCGTTTCAGAGCTAGACGATGACCCGAACCATTCAGCACGGCGGCAATCTGCATGAAGCGGCGCGCCGCTATGAGATCCCTTACGACGCGTGGCTCGATCTGTCGACGGGGATCAATCCGCACGGCTATCCGGTGCCGCCCGTTCCAGCCGATGCATGGCGGCGTCTGCCCGACAATGGCGACGGTTTCGCCGAACGCGCAGCACGTTACTACGGCGCGCCGGACGCATCGCACGTGTTGCCTGTCGCGGGAAGCCAGGCGGCGATCCGCGCGCTGCCGCATCTGCTTCGACAGGGAACGGTCGGCATCGCACCGCTGACGTATGGCGAATACGCGCCTGCGTTTGCGCGCGCGGGGCATCGCATCACGACGCTCGACGTCACACGTTCTACCCTGCCCGACGACATCACGCATGCCGTCGTCGTCAATCCGAACAATCCGACGGCCGAACATCTGCGCGCCGCGACGCTGCTGCAATGGCATGAAACGCTGAGCGAACGCGGCGGCACGCTGATCATCGACGAAGCGTTTGCCGATACGATGCCGTCCGAGTCGCTCGCCGCGCAAACGCATCGCGAAGGACTCGTCGTGCTGCGCTCGCCCGGCAAGTTCTTTGGTCTCGCGGGCGTGCGCGCGGGCTTTGTGCTGGCCTGCCCTTCACTGCTCGAATCACTCGATCAAGCGTTGGGTGCATGGACCGTCAGCGGCCCTGCGCGTCATGCCGTCAGCGCCGCATTCGCTGATACAACATGGCAGCACGACATGCGCGCGCGGCTTGCAGAGGAAAGCGCCCGTCTCGCCGCGTTGCTGTCGGCGCACGACTTCATCGTGCATTCGACGCCGCTCTTCGCATGGATCGCCGACACGCGCGCCGTGCAACTGCACGATGCGCTCGCCAGGCAAGGCATCTGGACACGCTTCTTCGCCGATCCAGCGAGCGTGCGCTTCGGCCTGCCTGCAACAGAAAACGAGTGGACTCGCCTTGAAACCGGCCTGCATCAAGCGATGACGGCGCTATAAGAACGATGCGACTTTCCCGATCACTTCGCGCACTGACCGCAACCTGCACGCTCGCCATCACAACGCACGCACATGCGGCCATCACCGTCGTCGACGACACAGGCGCAACCGTCACGCTCGCGCAGCCCGCTCAACGCGTGATCAGTCTCGCGCCGCACGCAACGGAAATGATCTACGCAGCGGGCGGTGGCGCGAAGCTCGTCGGCGCGGTCGCGTACAGCGACTATCCGCCCGCAGCGAAACAGGTGCCGCGCGTCGGCGACAACAAGGCGCTCGATCTCGAACGCATCGTCGCGTTGAAGCCCGATCTGATCGTCGTGTGGCGGCATGGCAATGCGCAGCGGCAGACCGACCGCCTGCGCGAACTGCACATTCCGCTCTACTTCAGCGAGCCGCATCGACTCGACGATATCGCCGTATCGCTGACGAAGCTCGGCACGCTGCTCGGCACATCGTCATCCGCCGACGCGGCGGCGCGCACGTATCGCGACGAGATCGCGCGCTTGCGCACGCGCTATTCGACGCAGCCTGTCGTAAGCGTGTTCTATCAGGTATGGGACGAGCCGTTGATGACGCTCAACGGCGAGCACATGATCAGCGATGTGATCGCGCTATGCGGCGGACGCAACGTGTTTGCGAAGCTCGAACCACTGGTGCCGACGGTATCGACGGAAGCGGTGCTGGCCGCCAATCCCGAAGCGATCGTCACGGCCGCGCCCGGCGCGACGCAGCCCGACCGCCCGTTGCCGTCGCTCGACAAATGGAAAGCATGGCCGGGTATGACGGCTGTGGCGCGCAATAACCTGTTTGCGATCGACGGCGATCTGATCAATCGCCCCGCGCCGCGTCTCACGCAAGGCGCGGCGCAACTGTGCGAAGACCTCGACGTCGCGCGCTCGCGCCGCGCGGGTCACTGAACGACGTCACGCGTTCCAGCGCACGATCGACCATTGCAAGTTCGTATCGTCGCGGCGCAACCAGACGCAACCCGCCATATCGATCGACCATGTCAGGCAGCGTTCGACGGGCAACCCGAGCACAGTCGCCGCGATCACGCGCATCACGCCCGCATGCGTGACGACATACGCCGGCGTCAATTCGCGGGTCTGCTGAAATACGTCGAACCACGCGCGCACGCGGCTCACGAACTGCTCGACGCTTTCGCCGCCATGCGCGCGCGCGCCTTCGAAATCCTCAGCCCACGCATCGAGCAACGCGCGATCGATATCGTCCCAGCGTTGCAACTCCCACGTGCCGAAGTCCATTTCCTTCAGACTATCGTCGACGCTATACGCGCACCCGAAGTTCGCGGCGAGCGCGGTCGCAACCGTTGCGCAGCGCGTGAGCGGACTCGACAGCAGCACGCGGGGCGCGGGCACCTGCAAGGTGGCAAGACGCACGGCGACGGCAGCCGCCGAAGCTTCCGGCGGATCGGCGAGCGCGACGTCGCTCTGGCCATAGCACACGCCCTCTTGTACGGAAACAGCCGGGTGTCGGATCAGAACGATATCCATGCGAGTCCCACCAGGTAGATGGCCAGTTCGAAGATCTGCTGCGCAAAGCCAAGGCAATCGCCCGTATAGCCGCCGATGCGTCTGATGAAATAGCGGCCCAGCATGAAACGCAACACGACGAGCACGAGCAGCGCGATGCAACCGGCACGCCACTGCGGCCAGAAGAGCCACGGCATACCTAGAAAGATAGCGCAGCCAAAAGCATTGCGTGACATGCGCTGCGCAACGGGTTTGGCCTTGCCTTCCGCTCGCACGTAGTCGAGCGTCACGAGATAGCTGATTGCACAGGCGCGGCTCGCCGCATGCGCCGCGATCATCAGCCATGCCGCGTAGAGCGGCGGCAAGGCGGCGAGCGTTTGCCACTTCAATGCAAGCGCGACCATCAACGCAATCGCGCCGAATGCGCCGATGCGTGAGTCATGCATGATCCGCAGCGTATCGTCGCGTGTATAGGCGCCGCCGAACGCATCCACGCAATCGGCCAGCCCGTCTTCATGGAATGCGCCCGTGATGAGTAGCGTCGTTGCCATCGACAGCAACACCGCGACGCCCGGTGGAAAGATGCGCAGCGCGGCCATGTATACGATTGCGCCCGCTGCGCCCACCAGCGCGCCGATCAATGGAAAGTAACGCGCCGCCGCGTTCAGATAGTGCGGCTCGTAACCGACCCAGCGCGGCACGGGCACACGCGTGAAGTAGCCGAGCGCTGTGAAGAAATAACGCAGTTCATTCATCGCTGGTTCGACGCATTTTTTTCATCACAGTTCTCTCGCTTCGAACGTCAGGATTGATGCAGGCGCCGCGCATCATGCATCGCGTTGCGCGACGCCGGCCGATTCGAAGCTCGCCATCTCGTTGACGAACGCCGCGGCTGCGCGCAGTAAAGGCATAGCAAGCGCCGCGCCCGTTCCTTCGCCCAGCCGCAGGTCGAGCGCGAGCAGCGGCACCGCGCCGAAGTGATCGAGCATGCGGCGATGACCCGCTTCGTTCGACGCATGGGCAAACACGCAGTAATCGCGCACTGCAGGCGCGAACGCGTCGGCCACCAGCAGCGCGGAGGTCGCGATGAAGCCGTCGACGACGATCGTCATGCGTGCCTGTGCCGCTGCGAGATACGCGCCCGCCATCATCGCGATTTCGAAGCCGCCGAAGGTTGCGAGCACATCGAGCGGATCATTCGATGCCGGGTGATACGCAAGCGCCGCCGCCAGCACGTTGCGCTTCTTTACGAGGCCGGCGTTGTCGAGACCTGTGCCGCGCCCAACGCAATCGTCGATAGGCACGCCGCACAGGCGGCTCATCAAACACGCAGCCGACGACGTATTCGCAATGCCCATTTCGCCGAAGCCGATCACGTTGGTGCCGAACGCCGCGTGATGACGCACACGGTCCGCGCCCGCGCGCATCGCGGCGAGCGCTTCGTCGCGCGTCATCGCGGGCTCTTGCGCGAAGTTGCGCGTGCCACGCGCAACGGGGATATCGACGAGCTTCTCGTGCGGCGCGAACTCATGCGCGACGCCCGCATTCACCACTTCGAGTTCGAGGCCCGCAACGCGGCTGAACGCATTGATCGCCGCGCCGCCAGCGAGAAAGTTGAGCACCATCTGCGCCGTCACCGCTTGCGGATACGGACTCACGCCCGCGTTCGCAATGCCGTGATCGGCGGCGAAGACGATGATCGCGGGACGTGTGACAGTGGGCTGCGTGCTGCGCTGGATCATGCCCATCTGACGCGCGAGCGCCTCGAGCTGGCCGAGACTGCCGGGCGGCTTGGTCTTCAGGTCGATGATGCGTTGCAGCTCGGCGCGCAATGTCTGGTCGAGCGGCTCGACGATAGGCAGGGAATGCGATGTGGTCATGTTCGTGTTTGCGTGAAGAGTTCGGTTCATGCGTGTTCAGTTGCGAGTCGCTGCGCGCAGCGCCGGAATCAGCGCTTCATCGTCGCCGTCGCGGATCAGTACGAGCGGATAGCCGAATGCGCGGCTGGCGAGTTCGGGCGTCAGCACGTCGCGCGCGGGTCCCGCATGCGCGATGCCGTTGCCTTCGAGCAGCAGCGCGTGCGTCGCGAAACGCCGCGCGAGATTCAGATCGTGGCACGAGAACATCACTGTACGCCCGGCGCCGCGGGTCCATGCGCTCAACGCTTCGAGGCAGTCGATCTGATGATGCAGATCCAGATGCGCGAGCGGCTCGTCGAGCAGCAGCAGCGGCGCGTCCTGGCATAGCACGGCCGCCAGCGCGACACGCTGCCGCTCGCCACCCGACAGCGACAGCACGTCGCGCGAAGCGAAGTCCGCGAGACCGAGCGCATCGAGCGCCGCATGCGCGGCTGCGTGATCCTCGTCTCGCTCCCAACCCCAGCCGGCCAGATGCGGAAAACGGTTTAGCAGCACGATGTCGAGTACGCTTGCATTGAATGCATCGTGCGATGTTTGCGGCATCAACGCACGGCGCTGCGCGAGGCGCGCGAGCGGCCATGCGTTCACATGCATTCCGTCCAGTTCGATGTGCCCTTTCGCTGGACGCATGAGACCCGCGAGCGTCGAGATGAGCGTCGTCTTGCCCGCGCCGTTTGGCCCGGCGATGCACCAGACTTCGCTCGGATAGAACGTGTGCGTGAAGGCATCGAGCAAGGTGCGCGAACCGGCGCGCAAGGTCAGTTGGTCTGCGTGCAGCGTGGTATCGGCGCTTGAGCGTGCGTTCATGGGTGCATTCATGTGCGCCTCCGTCGAAGCAGCATCCACAGGAACACGGGCACGCCGATCAACGCGGTGATCACGCCGACGGGTAACTGCGCGGGCGCGATCACCGTACGCGCGATCAGATCGGCCCCCATCACGGCAACGCCGCCGCCGAGCGCCGCTGCGGGCAGCAGCATCCGCTGATCGTTGCCGAACGCGAGACGCAGCATGTGCGGCACGACGAGCCCGACAAAGCCGATCGTGCCGCCCGTCGTCACAGCAGCGGCAGCGGCGAGCGATGCGACCAGGTAGACGCGCAGCCGCGCGCGCATCACAGGAACGCCGAGCGCTTGCGCCGCGGCGTCACCGCGCAGCAGTACATTGAGTTGCGGCGCGATGGGTACGATCGCGAGCAACGCGATGCACAGCGCAGCGAGCGCGAGCCACGGCATGCCGCCACCGTTCAGATCGCCTGTCAGCCAGAACAGCATGCCGCGCAAGCGGCTGTCGGGTGCGACCGTCAACAGCAACGTGATGATGGCGCCCCACCCCGCTGCGATCACCGCGCCCGTCAGCAGCAGACGCGGCGATGCGTCCTGCGGCTCGCCGCGCCACAGCGCGCCGCGTGCAAGACCGAGCACCAGCAGGATCGACACGAATGCGCCGGCGAACGCCGATGCATCGACGATCCACCACGCGCAGCCCGCGATCATCGCGACGAGCGCAAAGCTCGCCGCGCCGCCCGACACGCCGAGCACGTACGGCTCGGCCAGCGGATTGCGCAGCAGCACCTGAAGCAACGCGCCTGCAAGCGCAAGCAATGCGCCGCAACCGAAGCCGGCGAGCGCGCGCGGCAGGCGCAGCGTGCGAACGATCTGCGTGGCGAGATCGGACGATACGTCAGCCGACGGCAGCAACGCGTCGAGCACGCGCGACGGCGCGACGCTCACGCTTCCGAGTGCAAGCGACGCCACGAAGACCGCGAGCGCCGCGATGCCGAGCGCCGTCCAGATGGCGAGCGCGCGTTTCGCGCTCATGCCTCGCGCGACCCGGATCGGCTGATGTTGCGGCTGACGTTGCACGAGTCCGCTCATCGCGCGTCACTGCTGCTGCCAGCCGAGCGTGATATAGGCGCCGCGCCTTGGCGTGTTGTACGTGTAGGCGAGTTCATAGTCCTTGTCGAAGAGATTCTGGATTTGCGCGGCCACGTACCACGCCTTCGTGAGGTTGTAGCGCGCGGACAGGTTCACGATGCCATAACCGCCGAGCGCCGTGCCGCTATCATCGCGTTCGCCGCTCAGGAGCCATTCGCCGCCTACACGCCAGGTGCCGATATTGCGGTTCGCGGCGAACGACGCGAAATGACGTGCGCGACGGTTCAGATCGGTATGCGTGTCTTCATCGACGGGATTCTGGAACGTTAGGGCCGCGCGCACGTCGGTCCTGCCGACGTGACCCTGCCACGATCCTTCGATGCCCTGCACTTTCGCATGCCCCACGTTCTCCGCGACGTAGATGCCCGGCGTGGTCTGCACATAGTCGATCAGGTTCGTATAACGCGTCTGGAATGCCGTGAGCTTCATCAGGCCGAGCGCATCGGATGCGTACTGCAATGCGGCTTCGACAGAATGGCTGTGCTCCGGTTGAATGAGCGGATTGCCGCTGTACGGGTAGTACAGATCGTTGAAGCTCGGCGCGCGAAACGCATCGGACCAGCTTGCAGTCACCTTCCAGTGCTCGTTGAAGTCGTAGCCATAGCCCAGATAGTAACTGTTGGCTCCGCCGAAATCCGAGTACTGGTCGCGCCGCAGGTTCGCCTGGATCTGGCTGTTGCCGAAGCGCCCCGTGTAGCCCGCGAACCCCGAGTTCACGTGACGCGCGGGCGCGCTGTACTGATTCGAGTCGAGTGTCTGGTCGAGATGCTCGTAGCCCAATTGAAGCTTTTGATCGCGCGCAAACGTGAAGTCGTTCTGCCACGTGTACTGCCGGTTGTCCGAATCGTAGCGGTACAGATAGTCGCCATTGAGCGACGTGTTGCTGCGATCGTTGCCCGTCGCGACGACGAAGCGCGTCGTCCACCAGTCGGTGAGCTTGCCGTTCGCGAAGGCTGAAGCCGTCTGTACCTTGCTGTGCAGGTTGTTGAGATCGGTGGGCAGGCCGAAGGGATTGTCGAAGCTGTCGTTGCCGTTCGACTGGAAGTAGCGCAGGCCGATGTCCCACTGGTCGTTGAGCTTGTGGCGCAGCGACGCGCTCACGCTCTCGTTGAAATAACCGTTCGCGTTCGGATTGACGGGCGCGAGCGCCGGGTCGATCGACGAAAAGCCGTCCGTCTTCGCGCGCGCGAGCGTGACGCTGAAGGTCGTGCGGCCGTCCTTGTCGAGCGCACCGTCGACGCCCGCCGCCTGGCGTTGCGTGTGATAGCTGCCGTACTCGACGTCGAAGTGAAAACGCGGCGGATGATTGCCGCCGTCCTTCGTGAACACCTGCACCACGCCGCCGATCGCGCCCGAGCCGTACAGTGCCGACACGTTGCCGTTGACCACTTCGACGTGATCGATCTGGTCGAGCGGAATCTGTTCGAGTTGCGCGTTGCCCTGGCTCACCGAATCGACGCGCACGCCGTCGATCAGCACGAGCGACTGTGTCGACGACGCGCCGCGCAGAAACAGACTCGACGTCGCACCCGGCCCGCCGTTGCGCACGACCTGCGCGCCAGGCGCGAACTGCAGCAGCCCCGGCAAGTCGCGCGCGCTGTTGTCCGCGATGTCCTGCGGATCGAACAGCGTGGTCTGCGGAATCGCGTCGGCGAGTCGCTGCGCACGACGGTCGGCCGTGACGACGATGGGTGACAAAGTCGTGGGGATTGTGTTTGACGAAGTATCGGTCGAGCCGTTGTCCGATCGATCCGTGGATGTGGCGGATGGATTCGCCTCGTCGGCCGTCTGCGCGCTTGCGGCGAGCGGGGCTGAAGCAAAGGCAATCACGGCGACCGCAGCAAGCGGCGCGCGTCTGAAGTGTGGACACAGCGGGCGCGGAAACACCTGGCGCAGATACGCCGGGTGGACAAACACGGAGGTGAGCATCGAAAGAGTCCTGTGGGCCTGTGCGCGGCCCGCTCCTCGTGGGCCGATGCCTGTACAAGGAGCGACACGTTCCTTGCCTCCGGCCGGTATCCGGGCTGACGACTGGCCGACCCGCCTTCCCACGCATCATGCGCAGTGGCGCTTCGCACGGCATCGGCTCTATGGATGGCTCGACGCGTGCATGGGTCGACCTGCAGGAACTGCGGTCGTTGTACCGTTGCGAGGACAGCGCAGGTTGGCTCGTCCGGGCGGACTTCGCTCCCTGCTTCCCGTTTAACTGCGCGCGGCGCGATACCGCGCGCGGGCACCAGAGTGCCGCAAGTGTAGAAGTGACGTACACACGCGTCAAGAAACGCGAGGTGGTCACAGGGACGATGACGGTGGACTGTTAAAAGAGTCCCTTTTTCAAGGGTAAAAATGCGTGAATCGCGACAAGACACCTGGATAATGCCGCGTTAAAGCGCTACTGTTACGTCCTGAAACGAGACAAATGTCCGAGCGTGCGACATTCCGCGCTAGAATGCCATGTCTTTAGAGGACGCAGCACATGCTCACCGAACTCGAAACACTGTCACAGAACATCGGTCGGCTGATCGAGATCAGCCAACGCTACAACGAAGCGCGCCTCGCACTCGAAGAACAGCTCGCACAAGCGCGCGCCGAATGCGAAGCGACCCGCGTAGAACTCGAACAGACTCGCGAAGAACGCGCCGCATTGCAAGCGGAGCGCGATGCGCTGTCCGCGAAGATCGACGACGCGCAAGTACGTCTGAATGCCATCCTCGAGAAGCTGCCGCGCGCTCGCGGTCACGAGCCCGACAATCAACTCGATCTCCTCGCGCCCGAGCAGCAGGCGCAGGCCAATCACGACGCGAACCACGACGCGACCCGCCACGGAGAAAACGCATGACCACGAAGCAGATCGAAGTGTCGATCCTCGGCCAGCCCTATCGTCTCGCCTGCTCGGCGGAAACGGAAGCGGCGCTGCTCGAAGCCGTGGCCCGTGTCGATGCCGAGATGTCGAAGATCCGCTCGAACAGCAACGTGCGCGGCCAGGATCGTATCGCCGTGATGGCGGCGTTGTCGCTGGCATCGGAACTGCTTAGGCTGCAAGCCAGCGTGCGACACGGAGAATCATTTCCCGCCGAAGAAATCCGGCGTACAATGCACCAGATGAATGAGCAGCTTGGCACTGTGATCCAACAGTACAGCAGCGTGCAGTAAAGAAAATTTTGTTGGGCTTGATTGTTTTGCGGTCGGGCCCATGTTGTGGAGCAAACGTTTTTAAGCTTCCCTGCCTGGTTCGCCAAGGTCATATATTCCTTGAACCAATGCTATATGCACGGTTGCGGAAATTTGTAGCACGGGTGTGCGCGTCACTCTGTCTGATGTACCCGAAGTGCTGCTAACTGCGACCAATTCTGAACCTCAGGTTCAGGATGCCGGCCTAGCGGCTAAGGCGGGGACCTATACGAACGGCATCGGACTTTATCCGATGCCGTTTTTCTTTGGGCGTGCGCTTTGCGTTGGTTGGCGAGCACCGCGTTGCAAACCGTTTGAACCCGACTGTTCAACGAAGACTTCCTTCTACTTCACGTTCAATCCGACTCATGCGCTACTGGCTGATGAAGTCCGAACCGGACGAAGCGAGCATCGACGATCTCGCGAATGCCCCGCAACGCACGCTGCCCTGGACGGGCGTGCGCAACTATCAGGCGCGCAACTTCATGCGCGACATCATGAAGACGGGCGACGGCGTGCTGTTCTATCACTCCAGTTGCCCTGAGCCGGGCATTGCGGGCATCGCCGAAGTATCGTCGACGCCCTACCCTGACCCTACCCAGTTCGATCCGAAGAGCCCGTACTACGACGAGAAGTCGACGCAGGAAACGCCGCGCTGGACGCTCGTCGATGTCGTGTTCAAGAAGAAAATCAAGCTGATCCCGCTGGCGACGTTGCGCGAGCATCCCGAGCTTGCCGACATGCGCGTGCTCGCGAAGGGCAACCGTCTGTCGATCACGCCCGTTACGGAGGCGGAATGGGCGTTCATTACGAAGCAGCTTGCGAAGCGCGCTGCATGAACACGTGGTGAATACGTAAGTTCGCGTGACATTCGAGTATTCACTCGGGAACCAGACGACCCTTTCAGACGCCTAACCGCCTCGCAAGCGTCATGCCACGCGCGCCGCGCAACTGCGTCTGGCGACGCGGCTCTCGACGCATGCATGCATAACCTGCTCAACGAAGGAGTCGAACAATGACCAAAAAATCCGCGCTCGTATGGGCGCTCGCGGCCGGTGCCTGCGCGGCGCCTGTTGCACTCGCGCTCACGTCCGTCGCGGCCCATGCGCAAACCGTTGTGCAGCAGTATCAGCCGGCCGGCGTGCTGTCGCTGAACGCGCAGGCGAGCACCGATGTGCCGCAGGACGTCGTCGATATCACGCTGTTCTACGAACAGGAAGCCAGCGATCCATCGTCGCTGACGGGCACGTTGAACCAGCATGCCGACCAGGCGCTACAGAAGGCCAAGGGCGTGAGCGGCGTGACGGCGCGCACCGGTTCGTTCTCGATCTATCCGTCGACGGATCGCGATGGGCGTATTTCTGCATGGCGCGGCCGCACGGAGGTTGTGCTGGAGTCACACGACTTCGCGGCGGCATCGAAGCTCGCGGGGCAATTGTCTTCGATCATGCAGGTAGGGAATGTGCAGTTTTCACTGTCGCCGGAGGCAGAGCGCGCTGCCGGGCAGAAACTGACGGGGCAGGCGATTGCATCGTTCAAGCAGCAGGCTACGGCGGCTGCGCAGGCTTTTGGGTATAGCGGCTATACGATTCGCGAAGTGAATGTCGGGCATAGTGGCGGCGTGCCGCCGCGGCCTGTCATGATGATGAGCATGCGGTCGGATGTTAGCGCCAAGGCGGCGGCGCCTGTGCCTGTTGAAGGTGGGACGTCTACCGTGACGGTTAATGTTTCAGGGTCTGTGCAGATGAAGTGATTTTTTTGTCTGCCGACGCTGTGGGTGGTTTGCTTGTGTTTGCGCTGGCATCCGCGCTTCGTTAGCGTGCTTCACGCGTCGCCCCTGTGCGGGGCGGCACCTACTTTTCTTTGCCGCCGCAAAGAAAAGTAGGCAAAAGAAAGCGGCT
>NZ_FNDI01000011.1:184404-194705 GCF_900100565.1 Paraburkholderia steynii
AAACACACGTGCTGGCGGTGTTAGCCGCTTTCTTTTGCCTACTTTTCTTTGCGGCGGCAAAGAAAAGTAGGTGCCGCCCCGCACAGGGGCGACGCCTGAAGCACGCTAACGAATCGCGGATGCCAACGCAAAGACAAGCAAACCACCCCAGCGTCGCAGACAGAAAAAAAACCACATCAACCTACATTAACAGCCCGCGCAGCCTCACGCCCATTCCGCCGATAAGCCCACACCAACATCAACACCCCAGCAATCACCATCGGCAGCGACAGCCACTGTCCCATGGACAGCCCAAACGCCAGCAGCCCGAGAAAATCATCCGGCTCACGCGCAAACTCGACCGTAAAGCGAGCAAGACCATAGCCGATGAGAAAGACAGCCGAAGCAGCCCCAACAGGCCGCGGCTTACGCGTAAAAAACCACAGCACAAGAAACAGCACCACACCTTCAAGCGCGATCTCATACAACTGCGAAGGATGCCGCGGCAGCATGTGATATTGCGCAAACACCTCACTGAGATGCCACTGCGCGGCCTGCGCCGGATGCGCCGCCAACCAGCCTGCGTCTTCATTCGCGGCACCGGGGAACAGCATCGCCCAAGGCGCATCGGGCGACGTCACCCGCCCCCACAACTCACCATTGATGAAGTTACCCAGCCGCCCAGCAGCAAGGCCGGTAGGCACCATCGGCGCGACAAAATCGGTCACCTGCAGCCACGTACGCTTACGCTGCCACGCGAACAACACCATCGCCAGCGTCACGCCGAGAAACCCGCCATGAAACGACATGCCCCCTTCCCAGACCTTGAAGATGTCCAGAGGATGCGCGAAGTACCAACTCGCCTTATAGAACAGCACATAACCAAGCCGCCCGCCGAGTATCGTGCCGAGCACGCCATAAAACAGCATGTCGTCGATATCCTTCGGGGTCCAGCCTTGTGCCGCGACATGCGGCAAACGCAGCCGCAACCGGCCCACGACGATCGCCATGACAAAGGCGACCAGGTACATCAGGCCATACCAGCGGACGGCCAGCGGTCCCAGATGAATGGCGATGGGATCGAAATTCGGGTGAATGTGCATCGTATCGTTATAGGGGTTCGGTAATCTGGAAACTCAAGCGCATTGGACGCGCCGCGCCGCAAAGGGTTCGCCGCTAGCCGGCAAGCACATCGGCATGAGCACGCACGATGTCGATGAAACCGGCCAGCACAGGGCTCACTTCCGCCGTGCGCCACACGAGCCCGGTGACAACGGCCGGCACGGCCTCACGCAACGGACGATACACGACGCCCGTGCGCCGCAGGTTACGCAAGGATTGCGGCACCAGCGCGACACCCATGCCCGCGGACACCAGGCTCACGATCGTCTGCATCTGGATCGCTTCCTGGCCGATGTGCGGCGTCAGGCCGGCCGCGCCGTAGCAATCCATAATGATGTCATAAAAGCCTGGCGCGAGACGCCTTGGGAAAACGACCAGCGGCGCGTCACCCGCTTGCGCGAGGCTCAACGGCTCGTCGCGCCATTCGGCCACGCCCGCCCCGCTGCCCCCATCGCCGTCGATCCGCGCCGCCATCTCCGTCGACATCGCGATCACCAGCGGCTCGCGCGCCAGCGGCAGCCACGACAGCTGCGACGCATAGCGCGGCGGCAGCGGCCCGATCACCAGACCTGCATCGACGCGCCCCGCGACCAGCTCGTCGATCTGCACGTCGCTGGTCGCTTCGAGCAGTTCGAGCCGCACGCGCGGATGGCGCGTGCCGAACTCGCGCAACAGCGGCGGCAACAGCCCGTAATCCGCCGTCGACACGAACGCCAGCGACAGCACGCCCGCCTCGCCGCGCGCAAGACTCTGCGCCAGCGGCCGCAGCCCTTCCGCGCCCGCCAGCAGCCGCCGCACCTCAGGCAGCAGATCCGCGCCGACCGACGTCAACTCGACGGAGCGCTTGGTGCGCGCGAACAGTTCGACGCCCAGCGTGTCTTCGAGCGCACGGATCGCCTGCGACAGCGGCGGCTGCGTCATCGACAGCCGCGCCGCCGCGCGCCCGAAGTGCTTCTCTTCGGCGACGGTCACGAAATAGCGCAACTGGCGGAGATCGGGGACGGCAGGCAGGCTCATTGATACATTTTACGACCTAATCGATGCTGAATAATATATTGGACATTCTTTTGCAGAAACTCCATTCTTGCCCAACGCGCCCGAACTAGACTAAAGAACCCGCGCTGGAACCGCCCAGGCCGTTGCGCCGCAAGCGGGAAGCGAGCCGATCGGCGCGCACATCAAAACAACTGGATGGAGCTCCCCATGCCGTACAACCGTCGTTCGAAGAACATCACGCAAGGCGTCGCGCGTTCGCCGAACCGCTCGATGTATTACGCGCTCGGCTACCAGAAGGAAGACTTCGACAAGCCGATGATCGGCGTCGCCAACGGCCACTCGACCATCACGCCGTGCAACGCCGGCCTGCAACGCCTCACCGATGCCGCCGTCGAAGCCGTCAAGCGCTCCGACGCGAACCCGCAGACTTTCGGCACGCCGACCATCTCCGACGGCATGTCGATGGGCACGGAGGGCATGAAGTACTCGCTGGTGTCGCGCGAAGTGATCGCCGACTGCATCGAGACCTGCGTGCAAGGCCAGTGGATGGACGGCGTCGTCGTGATCGGCGGTTGCGACAAGAACATGCCGGGCGGCATGATCGGCCTCGCGCGGATGAACGTGCCGGGCATCTACGTGTATGGCGGGACGATCAAACCAGGCAAATGGAAAGGCACCGACCTGACCATCGTGTCGTCGTTCGAAGCGGTCGGCGAGTTCACGGCGGGCCGCATGTCGCAGGAAGATTTCGAAGGGGTCGAACAGAATGCCTGCCCGAGCACGGGCTCCTGCGGCGGTATGTACACGGCCAACACGATGAGCTCGTCGTTCGAGGCGCTCGGCATGTCGCTGATGTATTCGTCGACGATGGCGAACCCGGATCAGGAAAAAGTGGATTCGGCCGCGGAATCGGCCCGCGTGCTGGTCGAGGCCGTCAAGAAGGATCTCAAGCCGCGCGACATCATCACGAAGAAATCGATCGAAAACGCCGTCGCGCTGATCATGGCGACGGGCGGCTCGACCAATGCCGTGCTGCACTTTCTGGCCATCGCGCACGCGGCGGAAGTCGAGTGGACCATCGACGACTTCGAGCGGATGCGCAAGAAAGTGCCTGTGATCTGCGACCTGAAGCCGTCGGGCAAGTACGTCGCGACTGACTTGCACCAGGCAGGCGGCATCCCGCAAGTGCTGAAGCTTCTGCTCGACGCGGGCCTGTTGCACGGCGACTGCATGACCATCACCGGCAAGACGATCGCTGAAGAACTGAAGGACGTGCCCAGCAAGCCGCGCGCGGACCAGAAAGTGATCTATCCGATCGACAAGGCGCTCTACAGCGAAGGCCATCTCGCGATCCTTAAGGGCAACCTCGCGGAAGACGGCGCCGTCGCAAAGATCACCGGCCTGAAGAACCCGGTCATCACGGGCCCTGCACGCGTATTCGACGACGAGCAAAGCGCGATGGACGCGATCCTCGCCGACAAGATCAAGGCAGGCGATGTCGTCGTGCTGCGCTATCTCGGCCCGCGAGGCGGTCCGGGCATGCCGGAGATGCTCGCGCCGACGTCTGCGATCATCGGCAAGGGGCTCGGCGAATCGGTCGGCCTCATCACCGACGGTCGCTTTTCGGGCGGCACGTGGGGCATGGTCGTGGGTCACGTCGCGCCGGAAGCGTTCGCCGGCGGCACGATCGCGCTCGTGCAGGAAGGCGACTCGATCACGATCGACGCGCACAAGCTGCTGCTGCAACTGAACGTCGACGACGCCGAACTGCAACGCCGCCGCAGCGCCTGGAAGCAGCCCGCGCCGCGTTACACGCGTGGCGTGCTGGCCAAGTTCGCGGCACTCGTGAAGCCGGCGAACAAGGGCGCTGTCACGGACTGACGCGTCAGCCGTTCCGCGCCGCTTTACTGACGCGGCGCAGCATCGCGGGTTGACGCAAGCAACGCTTCGATAGGCAAAGGGGCACGCGGATCGCCGTGTGCCCCTTTGCTCTTATAATGCGTCCACCACGAGCCGGGCTGAGTCACCGGCGGAGACCATAATGAAATCGAAGTCGTATGCGGCATTCATGCTGGCAGGCACTTTGGCATTCACCGGCACGGCGCGCGCGCAGGCTCCGGGCCTTGCGCTGGCGCAAAAGCAGAACTGCATGAGCTGCCATTCGGTGACACGGCAGTTCATGGGACCTCCGCTGCACGACGTCGCCGCCAGATACGCGGCGCGCGGCGACGCAGTGGCCTACCTCACGCGCAAGATCATGGAAGGCAGCGCGGGCGTCTGGGGACCCGTGCCGATGCCCGCCAACACACAGGTCACGCAGGACGAAGCGATGTCGCTGGCAAGCTGGATTTTGACGCTCAAGTAACGCGCGCACGCACGGCTTATATGCCGGTCTACTTGCTGGTCGTCGAATTACCGAGTTCTTCGCGGATCGCCTCGCGCACCCAACTGAGCATTTCCGTTTCCAGCGCGAGCGCAACCTCGCGCGTGATCTGATTGACGAGCCAGGTCGTGTGATCCTGGAACGCGTCGCGGCAGCGCGCCTCGATCAGATTGCGCCCATCCCCTTTCAGATACGTCGCGAAACGGCCACGCAAACGCTCGGCCAGTATGTCGGCATCGTAGTCGGACCTCGCCGCAGGCGCAGGTACGTGCTCTGCCGGCGCCGTCAGCGAACTCGGCAAAGGCGGCGCGACATACTGCTCGGCCGTCGAACCCGAGCTGAATTCCGCTTCGCCCGGCACGAACTGTGCGGGCTCGCGCATCGGCGCATGTGGCGATTCGTAGATGGAATCGAGAACGGGCACGTCATCGTCAGCGTTAACAGCCGGCGTTTGCGGCTCCGCATGTACGTCGTGCGGCGCTTCATGCAAGTCTTGCGCGTCGGGCGCCGCCGCATGCTTACCACGCGCATGCGAGCCTTCATGAGCATGCGAGCCGCTGCGCTTCGGCCGCTTCGCCTTGGCGTGCGGCTCATGTGGCTCATGTGGCTCATGTGGCTCATGTGGCTCATGTGGCTCATGTGGCGCATGCGGCTCATGGCCCGTCACCATCACATCGGTCAGAACGGGGATGTCTTGATCGGAAGAGTCGGAAGATTGGGACACGAAAACACTCCCTTTAAAGATCGGACGAGCCGGTTCTGCGCGAATCGGACAAGACCGCGCATCGAGCGGACAGAACCCGTCAGGCGCCCTGCTTGTAGTTATTCAGAGCATAGCCGCGATCGCGGTAGAAGCGATAGCGCTCGCGCCCCGCGGCCAGTTCGTCGGGCGCGTTGCCGACGATTTCCAGCAGGCGCTCGAAGCGCGCGAACTGCGACGGCACCGTTGCGCCCAGATTCAACAGTATCTGATGATGCGGCACGTCGTCGAGCGACGACGTCAGCACGACGGGCGTCTGCGCCGCGAGCGGGCTCGAGGCGAGGCAGTGCGGGATGAAGTCGAGTGGCGAGAAGGTCCACAACTGCTCGTCGAACGCGCGCAGGCGCGGCGGTTCGGCCAGCACGACGAGCGGCTGGCCGGCCTGATACGCCTTGCGCACAAGACGGCACGCATACTGCAGCGAATCGCCGACGTTCGAATGAAAGTCGATACGGGTCATCGGCGATCCTGCTCCACTGCTTGATGCGCGATCGGACTGCAACGCGTCATTGTGCAGCGCGGTCGATCAGGAACTGCGACAGCAACGGCACGGGACGGCCCGTTGCGCCCTTCGCCGCGCCGCTCTTCCATGCGGTGCCCGCGATGTCGAGGTGCGCCCACGGATACGCTTCCGTGAAGCGCGACAGGAAGCAGGCCGCCGTCACGCTGCCCGCCGGACGTCCGCCGATATTCGCGAGGTCGGCGAAGTTCGACTTCAGCTGGTCCTGATACTCGTCGTCGAGCGGCAGGCGCCATGCGGGGTCGGAGGCTTCCTTCGATGCGTCGAGCAGTTCGCCCGCGAGCGCGTCATCCTTCGAGAACAGGCCGCTGTTGTGATGGCCGAGCGCGATGATGCACGCGCCCGTCAGCGTCGCGATGTCGATCACGGCGGCCGGCTTGAAGCGTTCGGCATACGTGAGCGCGTCGCACAGGATCAGGCGCCCTTCCGCGTCCGTATTCAGCACTTCGATCGTCAGGCCCTTCATGCTGGTGACGATGTCGCCCGGCTTGGTCGCGTTGCCGGCGGGCATGTTCTCGCAGGTCGGAATAATGCCGACCACGTTCAGCTTCAGGCCCATTTCGGCGACGGCACGCAGCGTGCCGAGCACGGAGCCCGCGCCGCACATGTCGTACTTCATCTCGTCCATGCCGTCGCCGGGTTTCAGCGAAATGCCGCCCGTGTCGAACGTGATGCCCTTGCCGACCAGCACGACGGGCGCGGCCTTCGCGGCGCCGCCCTGATACTGGAGGACGATGAACTGCGGCGGCTCGACGGAACCCCGGGTGACCGACAGGAACGAACCCATCTTGAGCGCTTCGAGCTGCTTCTGGCCGAGCACTTCGACCTTCAGCTTCCAGTCTTTCGCCAGCTTCTTCGCGGTGGTTGCCAGATAGGTCGGCGTGCAGACGTTGCCCGGCAGGTTGCCGAGGTCCTTCGTCAGATCCATGCCGTTCGACAGCGCGACGCCTTGCTTGAGCGCAACCTTCGCGAGCTTCTCGTCAGCCGCGTCGACGCTGAACACGATGCGCTTCAGCGCGCGCGTGCTGTTGTCCGGCTTGCTCTTCATCTGTGTGAACTTGTACGTCAGCTCGCGCAGCGCGAGGATCGCAGCGCGCACGGCCCAATCCGACGAGCGCTCCTTGACGGGCGCCTGAGCCAGCGTGAACGTGACCTGCGTGATCTTCGTGCCGAGGATCGCGCGCCACGCGGCGCGCACGGCGTCGCCGTAGGCCTTCTGCGTGAACGCGTCCTGCTTGCCGAGACCGACCAGCAGCACGCGCGACGCGCCGATGCCCTGCACTTCATGCAGGAACACCGTGCTGCCCGTCTTGCCGTCCATGTCGCCCGCCTTGATGATGCGCGTGAGCAGACCCTTGGTGGCAGCGTCGATTTCCAGCGCCGCGCCCGACAGCGTCTGCGATTCGAACACGCCGATCACGATGCAATCCGATTTTCCGGTAAGGAACCCGTTGGTCGAGCCTTTGCTCCAATCACAGGCTTTTATGCTAAAGTCCATCGCGCTTGTCCTCGGATAAAATCTGGGCTTAGGATGAAAGCCGCAATTATCCGCTATTTTTCCCGCGGCGGCTGCACGAAGGCGTGACGGGGCTCCACCCCGCTGCCTGTCGGAGCGCGCCCTCTCCTCATCAACCATGATTTTTGAACGCTCTCTCCAGCGCGAACTGGCGTATACGGCTGGCGCCGTGTTCATGGTTCTGCTCACGCTGGTCCTGACGACGATGATGATCCGCATCGTCGGCTTCGCGGCGTCCGGTGAAATCGACCCGCGCGACGTGCTCGTGCTGATTGGTCTGACGGTCATCGGCTACCTCGCGATCATGCTGGTCGCGACGCTGTTCGTGTCGATCCTGTTCGTGCTCACGCGCTGGTACAAGGATTCCGAAATGGTCGTGTGGCTCGCCTCGGGTGTGAGCCTCACGCGTTTCATCAAGCCGATCGGCCTGTTCGCGACGCCCATCATCATTCTGATTGCCTTCTTCGTGTTCGTCGGCTGGCCGTGGTCTAACCAGCAGAGCAAGCTGATCCGCGCGCGCTTCCAGCAGCGCGACGAGGTCTCGCTGCTCGCGCCCGGCCAGTTCCGCGAATCGGCGACGAGCCATCGCGTGTTCTTCATCGAGAAGATGTCACCCGATCAGGGCCACGTCGAGAACGTGTTCGTCACCAGCACCGAGGGCGGCAAGGTGAACGTGGTCGTGTCGAAGAACGGCCACACGGAAACGCATAAGAACGGCGACCGCTTCGTTGTGCTCGAAAACGGCCGCCGCTATGACGGCGAACCGGGCCATCCCGACTTCCGCATCATGGAGTTCGAGCGCTACGGCGTGAAGATCCAGAGCCAGCCGGTGGTCAACACGCCGACCACGACAGGCACGCCGACGCTCGACCTGTTCCGCGATCCGACGCGCCAGAATCTCGCTGAATTCGCCTGGCGCGCGGGCTTGCCGTTGATCGCGATCAACCTGATGCTGCTCGCCATCCCGCTCGCGCACCAGAATCCGCGCCGCAGCCGTACGATCAATCTCGTGATGGCCGTGCTGATCTATCTGACGTATTCGAACCTGCTGAACGTCGTGCAGTCGTGGATCGAGCAAGGCAAGATGTCGTTTGGCGTGGGCCTCGTGGGGCTGCATGTCATCGTAGCGCTGGTCGTCGCGTTTATTTTCTGGCTGCGGGTGCGCAACCGGCCGCTCTTCACGCGGGCAACGTTCAGCCGGTCGAGCCGTCCGGCGCAGGGAGCGTGACCCATGCGCATCTATGAAAAGTATTTCGCGCGTCAGGTTTACCTCACGTTCGTCTTCATTCTGTTCGCGTTTTCGGGTCTGTTCTTCTTCTTCGACCTGATCAACGAACTGAACTCGGTCGGCCACGGCAATTACAAGTTCCAGTACGCCGTGCTGCGCGTCGCGCTGCAGACGCCGTCGCGCTTCTACGAAATCATTCCCGTCGCGGCGTTGATCAGCGCGATCTACGTGTTCGCGCAGATGGCGGCGAATTCCGAGTACACGATTTTCCGCGTGTCCGGTCTCGCGACGAACCAGGCGCTGCGATCGCTGCTGAAGATCGGCATTCCGCTCGTGTTCCTCACGTACATCATCGGCGAAGTGGTCGGGCCGTACACGGATCAGTTGTCGGAGCGCGTGCGTCTCGAGGCGCTGGGCTCGTCGGTGTCGAGCAACTTCGAGTCGGGCGTCTGGGTGAAGGACACGCTGACGGCGCGTGCTGACGGCGAACAGGTGACGCGCTTCGTGAACGTCGGGCAATTGCAGCCGGACGCGACCATCTCGAATGTGCGTATCTACGAATTCGATTCGAAGTTCCGTCTGTCGAACGTGCGCATTGCGAAGTCGGGCAAGTATCAGCCGCCCGGCCACTGGCTGCTGACGGACGTCACGGACACCCAACTGATCGACGTCGCGCAGGACGCCAGCAAGCCCGCCGATGCGTTGAACCCGGTGTATCGCGCGAAGCAGGTGACGTTGCCTGAATACTCGCTGCGCTCGGAATTGACGCCGCAGATTTTGTCGGTGCTGCTGGTCGCGCCGGAACGGATGTCGATGTTCAATCTGTTCCGCTATATCCAGCACTTGACCGAGAACCACCAAGACACGCAACGGTATGAGATCGCGCTGTGGCGCAAGGTGCTGTATCCGTTTGCCGTGTTCGTGATGCTGGTGTTGTCGTTGCCGTTTGCTTATCTGCACACACGCGCGGGCGTGGTTGGGGTGAAGGTTTTCGGCGGGATCATGCTCGGGATGAGCTTTCAGCTGTTCAATACGCTGTTCTCGCATATCGGGAATCTGAATACGTGGCCAGCGCCGTTGACGGCGGCGACGCCGGGGTTGATCTATCTCGTGCTCGGGTTAGTCGGCCTAAAATGGGTTGACCGGCACTAGGCTTTTCTTCCTCGCGGGGCGATCGGACGATGGGTGCTCATGGAATTGTGCTGTTCGCACATGGTGCGAGGGACGCCCGATGGGCTGAGCCTTTTGAGCGGCTGTCCGCGCGTTTGGCGGAGTTGCGCGGTGCGTCGGCGGGGCCCGTTTCGCTCGCGTTTCTCGAACTGATGACGCCCGATTTGCCGGGGGCTGTGGCTGGTCAGGTCGCAGCAGGGGTTTCTGTTATCACCGTTGTGCCGGTTTTTTTTGGACAGGGCGGGCATGTTCGGCGAGATCTGCCGGCGATTCTTGAGCAGTGCCGCAGCGCGAATCCTTCCGTTGAGATTCGGTGTGCTACTGCTGTTGGCGAGGACGCCGATGTGATTGAGGCGATTGCTGCGTATTGCCTGCGGCAGGCTTTGGTTTGATTTTGGGTTTTGGTTTGTCTGCGACGCTGGTTGGTGGTTTTGTTTTTTCGCTGGCATCCGCGCTATGCCTTCGTGCTTCGTGCGTTGCCTCTGTACGTTTGCCTTTTCGCTGGCATCCGCGATTTGTTAGCCTGCTTCAAGCGTCGCCCCTGTGCGGGGCGGCACCTACTTTTCTTTGCCGCCGCAAAGAAAAGTAGGCAAAAGAAAGCGGCTAACACCGCCAATCCTTGTTCCT
>NZ_FNDI01000011.1:195030-210300 GCF_900100565.1 Paraburkholderia steynii
AAACACACGTGCTGGCGGTGTTAGCCGCTTTCTTTTGCCTACTTTTCTTTGCGGCGGCAAAGAAAAGTAGGTGCCGCCCCGCACAGGGGCGACGCTTGAAGCAGGCTAACAAATCGCGGATGCCAGCGAAAGCGAAAGCACACCACCCAAAGCGTCGCAGACAATAAAATCACTTCATCACATCAAACACGATCCGCGCAGCCTCAACCACTACCTCATCACGCGGCAGCGTCTGTTTGGGCATCACACCAGTGAAATAGACAGCGACAACAAAAGGCGCCGCCGAAGGCGGATAAACAACAGCCACATCGTTAGCCGTCCCGTAATCCCCGCTCCCGGTCTTATCGGCGACCAGCCATCCAGAACCCGGCACGGCAGCCCGAATCCGAGCCGCCCCAGTAACATTCCCGAGCATCCATGCCTTCAATTGCTCCCGCTGCTGCGGACCCAGCACATCATCGGCAAGCAGAAGCTTCTGCACATCGAGCATCATCGCCCGCGGCGTCGTGGTATCCCGCATATCGCCCGGCACGGAAGCATTAACCTCGGGCTCCCCGCGCAACAAATCAAACCACTCATCCCCAATCGAAAGCGCGAACTGGTTCAACACCTCCGGTCCGCCGACAGCCGTCAGCAGCAGCTTAGCCGCCGTGTTATCGCTGTGCTGCAGCGCCGCGGCACTCAGTTCGCCGATGGTCATGCTCTCCCCCACGTGCCGCTTCGTAACAGGCGAGTTCGCGACAAGATCGGCGTCACCGTATCGAACACGCTCGTCGAGCAGACTACGTTCGGCCATGCTGCGTTTCAAAACCAGCGCAACGACAAGCAGCTTGAACGTGCTGCACATCGGAAACCGCTCCGACTCGCGATAGCCGACATACGACCCATCCGCCGTATTGAGCGCAGCCACACCGAGGCGCCCACCGCTCGACGCCTCCAGTTGTTCGAACCGCTCGCGCGCGGCGAGATTGACCGAGACAGACGAAGCCGGCTGCGCACGCACGCCGATCACGGGACCGGCTGCAAGCGCAATCAGTAAAGAACGACGCAAAGAAGAAAAAGGCATGAGTCCAGTTCGAATGCAAAGCGAAAGGAAATCTTAACGCAACGCACGTGCCTGGCTCGACGGCGCGCCCAAAAGACAATCGGCCGCATTCACTCACGCGAATGCGGCCGATCAATAGAAAACAGCGGCAATAGAGCCTTAAGCGACCCGCAACTCAGCCTGACCTTGCTCCACAGCTGACTCAAGCTCGCTTTGCGTGACCCGCTCGGCAAACGCATCGCCAATCATCAGCAGCGAAGGCTGCGACGCGTCGAGCCACAATTGCGCATCGCCAGCGGCAAGTCCTTCGAGCGTCAGCGTCAACATGCGCTCGCGCGGCGTCGAACACGCTTCGACAATCGCGACAGGCGTCGAGCCCGGACGGCCCGCGTCGATCAGTTGTTGCGCGATCTCGGGCGCGCTGTCGCGGCCCATGTAGAACACCAGCGAATCCGCGTTCACCTGCTCGCGAATCTCGGCGGAATCCGGCGCGCGGCTGTGCGTCGCGAGCGCCACGCTGCGCGACACGCCACGCAGCGTCAACGAACGCCGCAGCGACGCCGCGCTCGCCAAGGCCGCCGTGATGCCCGGCACGACTTCATATTCGATGCCCGCCGCTTCGAGCGCGCGCATCTCTTCATCGGCGCGGCCGAACAGCATCGGATCGCCGCCCTTCAGCCGCACCACGACGCCATGCTCAAGCGCGGCATCGACGATCTGCTTGTTAATGAAGTGCTGCGCCGTCGAGCGCTGCCCGCAACGCTTGCCCACCGCGATCTTGCGCGCATGCGGCGCGTAGTCGAGCATCGCCGGCTCGACCAGCGCATCGTGCAGCACGACATCGGCGAGTCCCAGCAGCCGCGCGCCGCGAACCGTGATCAGGTCCGCAGCGCCTGGCCCGGCGCCGATCAGATACACCTTACCCATTTGCTCCCGCTCCGTCCGCTCTCGACTTCAAGCGGAGAAAGAACGAATCATGCCGGCCGCGACCGTGTGATGCGTTGCTTCGTCGATCAGCACGAACGCGCCCGTGCCCGGATGCGTGTCGTACTCGTCGGCGACGATCGGCTTTTGCAGCGTCAGCGACACGCGGCCAATATCGTTCATCGCCAGTTCATGACGGTCCGTCGCATGCGACAGCGTGTGAACGTCGAGCACCTGCTGGATGCCGCCGATACGCGCGAACACCGTGCTCGTGGTCTGCTTCAGCAGATACTTGCGGGCCGTCGACAGCGGCGTGTCGTCGAACCAGCACAGGTCCGCTTCGAGTTTCTTCGCCGGTTGCACGACACCCGTTGCCAGCACGAACGTATCGCCGCGCGACACGTCGACGTCTTCCGCGAGGCGGATCGTCACCGTCTGGCCCGCGAATGCGCGGTCCACTTGCGCCGTGCCGCCCGGCACGGGCGCGATGATCTCAGCGACGGTCGCCTGACGGTTGGCCGGCAGCACGACGATCGAATCGCCGAGCTTCACTTCGCCCGATTCGACGCGGCCCATGTAGCCACGGAAATCGTCGGCCTGGCTGCCGTCCTGCCGCGCGACCCATTGCACCGGGAAACGCAGTCCCTGATCCGTCGGCAGTTCGACGGGCAGCGCTTCGAGCAAGTCGAGCAGCGGCTCGCCCGCATACCACGGCATGCGCTCGCTCGCCGTCACGATGTTGTCGCCCTTCAGTGCCGATACGGGCACGAAGCGTACATCGGCGAGGCCGAGTTGACGCGCCAGCGTGACATACGCGTCGCGGATCTCGTTGAAGCGCGCTTCGCTGTAGTCGACGAGATCCATCTTGTTGATCGCGACTATCGCGTGCTGCAGGCCCAGCAACTTGACGATCGCGCTATGGCGCTTGGTCTGCGGCAGCAGTTGCGCGACGCCGTCCTCGAACGTGACGCGCGTCGCGTCGACGAGAATGATCGCGGCGTGCGCCGTCGATGCGCCCGTCACCATGTTGCGCGTGTACTGCTCGTGACCCGGCGTGTCGGCGATGATGAACTTGCGCTTCGCGGTGGCGAAGTAGCGGTACGCGACGTCGATCGTGATGCCCTGCTCGCGTTCGGCTTCGAGGCCGTCCGTCAGCAGCGACAGATCGATTTCGTCGCCGACCGTGCGCTTGTTCTTCGCGCGCGACAACGCCGACAGCTGATCCGACAGCACAGCCTTGCTGTCATACAGCAGGCGGCCAATCAGCGTGCTCTTGCCGTCGTCGACGCTGCCTGCCGTAATGAATCGAAGTACGCCGAGGTCTTCAGGTTGATGAATGCTCATAATCTTCTTACCCCGTGCCTTAGAAATAACCTTGTTTCTTGCGCGTTTCCATCGCCGCTTCCGACGTCTGGTCGTCCATGCGCGTTGCGCCGCGTTCCGTGATTTCCGTCACGGCCGTTTCGGCGATGATCTTTTCCAGATCGTCCGCATCGCTTTCAACGGGGCACGTGCAGCTGATGTCGCCCACGGTACGGAAACGGACCACTGCCTCTTCGCTCGACTCGCCTTCGCGGATCGGCGTGAGCGGCGTCACGGGCACGAGCAGGCCGTTGCGGCGCACGATCTCGCGCTTGTGCGCGTAATAGATGGACGGCAGTTCGAGGTTCTCGCGAGCGATGTATTGCCACACGTCGAGTTCCGTCCAGTTCGAGATCGGGAACACGCGCAGATGCTCGCCTTGATGCAGACGCGCGTTAAACAGGCTCCACAGTTCTGGGCGCTGCGCCTTCGGATCCCACTGGCCGAACTCGTCGCGGAACGAGAAGATGCGCTCTTTCGCACGCGCCTTTTCTTCATCGCGGCGCGCGCCGCCAATCATCGCCGTATAGCCGTATTGCTCGATCGTTTCCAGCAACGTGACGGCTTGCGCGGCATTGCGCGAATCCGTCTCGCGGCGCAAACGCACGGTGCCCTTCTTGATCGAATCTTCAACGTGACCGACCACGAGTTCCGCGCCGATTTCCTTCGCGCGGCGATCGCGGAAGTCGATCACTTCGTCATAGTTGTGACCCGTGTCGATATGCACGAGCGGGAACGGCAGCTGCGTCTTGCGGTTCGCGCCGAGGCCGAACGCCTTCAACGCGAGCGCCAGCACGACGACGGAATCCTTGCCGCCCGAGAACAACAGCGCCGGCTTGCTGCACTCGGCAACGAGTTCGCGCAGGATGTGAATCGACTCAGCCTCGAGCCAGTCGAGATGGTCCATCCGGTTCGCCGTGACGTTCAGCGGGTTGACAGTGGAATCGAGCGTCGTGCTCATGTTCAGGTCCTTCGTTGGTTCGTGTCGCATGATCGGGTTCTCACCAGATGTGTGCGACACGAGAAGATTCAATCGAAAATCTGTTTCTGCGTTCGCGTGCGGCTCAGTGGAGCGGTGACGCGTTTTCTGTGATCACCGTGACGGGGATCGTCGTGATGTGCAGTCCGCATTCCTTCGTATCGCGCGACTCCCACCACCAGCGCCCTGCCCGGCTGTCTTCGCCGGGGCGCACGGCGCGCGTACACGGCTCGCAGCCGATGCTCGGATAGCCACGCGCATGCAGCGGATTCACGGGCACGTCGAACGCCTTCAGGTAAGCCCACACATCGGCTTCCGTCCAGTCGGCGAGCGGGTTGTACTTGCCGATATTGCGAGCGTGATCCTGCTCTTCCTCGTGCAGTTCCGCGCGCGTCACCGACTGCTCGCGACGCTGGCCCGTCACCCACGCGCCGACTTCGGACAGCGCACGGTTCAGCGGCTCGACCTTGCGGATCTCGCAGCAGCGCTTGCGCAAATCGATGCTTTCGTAAAACGCATTCAGGCCATGCTGCGCGACGTATTCATCGACGGAATCCGCCAGCGGATGAAACTGCTCGATCTCGTAGCCATAGCGCTCGCGCACGCGGTCGATCATGCCGAGCGTTTCCGCATGCAGGCGGCCCGTGTTCAACGAAAAAATGCCGATCTTCACGCCGCGCGACAGAATGGCGTGCGTGAGCAGCATGTCTTCCGCCGCGAGGCTGCTCGCGAGCTTGACCTTGTCGTGACGCTGCGCGATCGAATCGAGCAGCACGTCCAGACGTTCGATCTTCGCTTGCAGTTCAGCCGTGATGCCCGTTGCGCTCGTCATACCGACGCCTTCTGCGCGGCAGCGGCCGCTTCGCGATGGCGAAAGAGTGGCGAAGGATCGTCGAATGCACCTTGATACTGGACAGTGAATTCGGTGAACGCCTTCAGCGCGTCGTGGATGTCCTTGTCTTCGCGCAGTGCGTACGCGTTGAAGCCGCAACGTTCGTAAAAGCGCAACTGGTCGCGCAGCACGTCGCCGATCGCGCGAATCTCGCCCTTGAAGCCATAACGCTCGCGCAACAGACGCGCCGTGCTGTAGCCGCGTCCGTCGCGGAACACCGGGAAGTCCACCGCGATCAGCGCGATCTTGTCGAAGTCCGCGACGATGTCAGCGGGTTCGCTGTCCGGCGCGAGCCACACGCCGATTTCCTGCGCGCTGCGCGAAGCCGTCAGCTCGTCGCGCGATGCTTGCCACAACGCGAACGGGACGATCACTTTGCCAGCCGGCAACGCGCCGACTTCGGGCAACGTGCCGTCTTCAGCTGCGCGGACTACCGTGAAGTCGTCGTTGACGATTGCGCGGTCCTTGATAATCGATGCCATCTGCTAATCCTTGTTCCCGTTACGCGTGAGCCGGCTGACGCGATGCGTACACGCGTTCCTTGAACGGCGCGAGTCCGATGCGGTTGTACGTGTCGATGAAGCGCTCGCCGTCAATGCGATGTTCGACGAACGTATCGATCACCTTCGACACCACGTCCGGCATTTCTTCCGCCGAGAACGACGGTCCGATCACGCGGCCGAGCTTCGCGCCGTCATGACCCGTGCCCTGCTCGCCGCCGAGCGACACCTGGTACCACTCGGAGCCGTCCTTGTCGACGCCCAACACGCCGATGTTGCCGACGTGATGGTGACCGCACGAGTTCATGCAGCCCGAGATGTTCAGCGACAGGTCGCCGAGGTCATAGACGAAGTCAGCGTCGTCGAAACGTTGCTGGATAGCCTGCGCAATCGGAATCGACTTCGCGTTCGCGAGCGAGCAGAAATCGCCGCCCGGGCACGCGATGATGTCGGTCAGCAGACCGATATTCGGCATCGCGAAGCCTTGCGCCTTGGCCTTTTCCCACAGCGCGTACAGATCGCGCTTCTTCACGTTGGCGAGAATCAGGTTCTGTTCGTGCGAGACGCGGATTTCGCCGAGCGAGTACTCGTCTGCCCAGTCGGCGACGGCGTTCATCTGCGTGTCCGTCGCGTCGCCGGGCGCGATGTCGCGCGGCTTGAGCGAGATCGTCACCGACGAATAGCCCGACACGCGATGCGGGCGCACATTGCGCTCGACCCAGCGCGCGAACGGCTTGCTTTCCAGCAGATGCTTCTCGAACGAAGCGTCCGTGTCCGGCAGCTTTTCATAGACAGGCGGCTCGAAGTATTGCGACACGCGCGCCACTTCCGCTTCCGTCAGCGTCGACGGACCGTCCTTCAGGTGTTGCCATTCTTCGTCGACCTGCTGCGCGAACTTCGCGGGCGACAGCGCCTTCACCAGAATCTTGATACGCGCCTTATACAG
This sequence comes from Paraburkholderia steynii, assembly GCF_900100565.1. Taxonomy (NCBI): domain Bacteria; kingdom Pseudomonadati; phylum Pseudomonadota; class Betaproteobacteria; order Burkholderiales; family Burkholderiaceae; genus Paraburkholderia; species Paraburkholderia steynii. Next base: position 201,679 of record NZ_FNDI01000011.1, read on the forward strand.
GTTGTCGCGGCGGCCGTAGCGGTTGTACACGCGCAGCACGGCTTCGCAGTACGTCAGCAGATGCTGCCAGGGCAGGTCTTCCTTGATGATCGCGCCGATGATCGGGGTGCGGCCCAGACCACCGCCCGCGAGGATGCTGGCGACCACTTCACCCGCGTCGTTCTTCTTCAGATAGACGCCCAGGTCGTGGATCTGCACGGCTGCGCGGTCTTCCTTCGTACCCGACACGGCAATCTTGAACTTACGGGGCAGCCACGCGAATTCCGGATGGAAGGTCGACCATTGGCGCATGATTTCCGCCCACGGACGCGGATCGACGATTTCGTCGGGCGCGACGCCCGCGAACTGATCGGCCGTGATGTTGCGGATACAGTTGCCCGACGTCTGGATGCCGTGCATCTGGACGGACGCGAGCTTGCGCAGAATTTCAGGCGTTTCTTCGAGCTGGATCCAGTTGTACTGGATGTTCGAGCGCGTCGAGAAATGGCCGTAGCCGCGGTCGTGCTCACGCGCGATCGTCGCCAGCATGCGCAACTGGTCGCTGCGCAGGTTGCCGTACGGAATCGCGATGCGGTGCATGTACGCGTGGCGCTGCATGTACAGGCCGTTTTGCAGGCGCAGCGGGCGGAACTCTTCTTCGCTCAATTCGCCCGACAGACGGCGGCGAACCTGGTCGGCATACTGCGCGACGCGTTCGTCGACGATGGTCTGGTCGTACTGATCGTATTGGTACATTCGGGGACCCCAGGGTTTGTTCGTCTCACGACGCGGCGTTCCGGTTACGCCGCGCTTCGGATTTGTCATCATCAGTCTGCTTTGAGCGAGACGGCGACCAGCCGTTTAGACGCATCGCTCATTTGCTAATGACAAAAACAGATATCCATATTGGAAAAACTGGACAAATCGTAATAAACTCGCCTTATATTTCAAACGACTAAAAAATTCTTTTGATATGCGGCGAGGTTATATATGAACCTGCATCAGTTCCGCTTCGTGCGTGAGGCCGTCCGCCAGAATTTCAACCTGACGGAAGCTGCTAAGGCACTGTTTACAAGCCAGCCGGGCGTCTCGAAGGCGATCATCGAGCTGGAGGACGAGCTGGGCGTCGAAATCTTCACGCGGCACGGCAAGCGCGTGCGCTCGCTGACGGAACCGGGCCGGATCATTCTGGCGTCCGTCGAGCGGATTCTTCAGGAGGTTGAGAGCCTGAAACGAGTCGGTAAAGATTACGCGGCGCAGGATCAGGGCAATCTCGTCATCGCGGCGACGCACACGCAGGCGCGCTACTCGCTGCCCGCCGCCATCGCCGAGTTCAAGAAGCGTTTTCCGAAAGTTCACCTTTCAATCCTGCAAGGCAGTCCGACCCAGGTCGCCGAACTGGTTTTGCACGATCAGGCGGACGTCGCCATCGCAACCGAGGCGATCTCGACCTATAAGGAACTGGTGTCGCTGCCCTGCTTCACGTGGCACCACCTCGCCGTGATGCCCGCCGATCATCCGCTGCTGGAGCGCAAGCAGCTGTCGCTGGACGACCTCACGCAGTATCCGCTGATTACGTACGATAACGCGTTCGCTGGCCGCACCAAGATCAACGAAGCGTTCCGCCTGCGCGGTCTGCATCCCGACATCGTCCTCGAAGCGATCGACGCGGACGTGATCAAGACCTATGTCGAGCTGGGGCTGGGCGTCGGCATCATGGCCGACATCGCGTTCAATGCCGAACGCGACCGCCATCTGCGCGCGATGCCCGTCGGGCACCTGTTCGGCAGCAACGTGACGCGCGTCGCGCTCAAGCAGGGCGCGTATCTGCGCAGCTATGTGTATACGCTCGTCGAGCTGCTGTCACCGAACATGAACCGCAAGCTGATCGAGCAGGCGCTCAAGGGCGATCACGAAACGTACGAGCTTTGAGGTTTTTGACCCGGTATAACTGATCGGCTATAAAAACGGCCACGCTACCTGCCAGGAGATCTTTCGCATGTCGTCGCACAAGAACAAAATCAAACGCACCCTGATGCGTGCCGCCGCGATCGGCGCGCTGTTCGCCGCCGCCACCGCGCACGCGGACATCAAGGTCGGCATCGACCTGTCGAGCACGGGGCCCGCCGCCACGATCGGCATCACCAGCAAGAACGCGATGTTGATGTGGCCGAAGACGATTGCCGGTCAGAACGCGCAGTACATCATCCTCGACGACGCCTCCGATCCGGGCAATGCCGTGCGCAACATCCGCAAGCTGATCAACGAGGATCACGTCGATGTGATCGTCGGCCCCAATATCACGCCCGCCGCGATGGCAGCGCTCGATCCCGTCGCCGAGAGCCAGACGCCGATGATCACGCTGATCGGCTCGGCAAGTGTTGTCGAGCCGCAGGAAGGCAAGAAGGTCTGGGCGTTCAAGATGGCGCAGACGGACAGCGCGATGGCCGACGTGATGACGCGCTACATGTCGAACCACAACATCAAGACGGTCGGCTTTATCGGTTTCGCGGACAGCTACGGCGACAGCTGGCTCAACGAGTTCACGAAGTTCGCGACGCTGCGCCACATTCAAGTAGTTGCGACAGAGCGCTTCAACCGCACCGACGCGAGCGTCACGGGCCAGGTGCTGAAGCTGATCGCCGCGAAGCCCGATGCCGTGCTGATCGCGGGCGCGGGCACGCCGACTGTGCTGCCGCAGCGCACGCTCGTCGAGCGCGGCTACAAGGGCGCGATCTATCAGACGCACGGCATTGCGACGCCGGAGTTCATCAAGCTGGGCGGCAAGGATGTCGAGGGGACGCTGTTCCCAACGCAGCCGGTCGTCGTGGCGCGCACGTTGCCCGCCGATCATCCGGCGAAGAAGGCAGCGCTTGCGTTCGTCAACGCGTATGAGGCGCAGTATGGGCCGAACACCGTGACGCAGTTCGCGGGCGATGCAGCAGGTGTGTATCCGCGTCTGCAGGATGCCGTCGCGCGCGCGTTGAAGACGGCGCAGCCGGGCACGCCGGAGTTTCGCGCGGCGTTGCGCACGGAACTCGAGCACGCGCATGAGCTGGTGGTGCCGAACGGCGTCGTGAACACGAGCGCGAAGGATCACGTCGGGCTCGATCAACGGGCCAGCGTGATGGGGATTATCAAGGGTGGGAAGTTTACGTATTTGAGTCAGTGATCGCTGCGTGATCCTGGCTCGACGTAGCAGCGAACGGGGTGCGTGCCGCCCCACCGCTGCAGCGCCATCAGCTACGACAAAAAACTAATCGCCTCATCGATCACGCTGCGCCAGTCGCCCATCAGCGTCTGACGCAGCGGCTTCAGATTCGCCATCCACGGCGACGTATCGCCTTCCACACCCCAGCGCCATTCGCTTGCCACATTGAGCGGCACGATGGTCAGCTTGCCGAGCATCGCGCTCAGGTTCGCGACGCCTGAATCGACGGCAATGACGGCGTCCAGTTGCTCGATGCACGCAGCCGTCTCCGCAAACGATTTGATCCCCGGCCCGTACACGCTGATATTGCCCGACGGCATGCCAGCAAACTGCTGCACGGAAGGATGATGCAGGCTCACGAAATGCCGCTTCGCTGCGACGGACGGATGCATCACCAGGTGATCGACTTCCGTCAACGGCAAGCTGCGGCGGATCGCCGAGCAGCGCATCACCGCGCCGACCTCATGCGCGTGGCGCTGGTTGCAGTCCCAGAAAATGCCGATCAGCGATTTGCCCGGCTCCGCCGCGCGCAACTCGCGCGCCCATGCGGCGGCGGCCTCGCGCTCCGCTTCGGGCGCACGCAGATAAGCAGGAAAAAACGGTGACGGCAGCGGCACTTGTTGAGCGGCGAGCAGCGGCAAATGCAGCAACGTCGCGTGCAGATCGGGCGCGAATTCGCGAACCTGACTGGCCAACTCTTCAGGCAACGCCTCGTGCTGACGCAACGGACGCGCCGCGCTCACCACACGGCAATCCGGCAGCGACGCCTGCAGCAGCGGATGCAACTGCGCATCGCACGTAACCATCATCTGCGCGCCTGCTGCCTGCCATTGCGATACGTTGGCAAAGAACAGGAACTGATCGCCAAAACCCATCTGATGTGTAATCAGGACACGCTTGCCGCGCAAATCCTGTTCGCCCGACCACGAAGGAATATCGACGGGCTGGTAGTTGCCGCTGTCGCTGTCATTGCGCGCGAGCCACGGCTCGAAGCCTGCGGGACGCGCGGTGCGCAACAATGCCTCGCCATACAGATGCTCGGCCTTGCGCGCAAACCAGTCGCCGCCCGCGGCAGCCGTGCGCCATGCGTCGTGCAGCATTGGAATGCCGCGCTCGACGTCGCCCGACATCACGAGACTCTGGCCGAGGCTCATCTTGTAGTACGCGGGCTGCCACGGCAGCGCAGCATAGTTGCGCCACGTCGCGACGGCATCGAAATGCCGTCCAAGCAGCGTCAACGCGTACGCGCGCCAGTTGACGAAATGGAGATCGCGCGGCTCGATGGCGAGCGCGCGTTCGGTATAGGTCAGCAGTTCGTCGTCACGCATCTCGTGCAGCAGCGCGACGCAGACCGCTCGCAGCTTGTCTGCATCGTCGGGCGCGTGGGCAAGCGCATCGAGTGTTTCATGGACTGAAGGCATGGCGGGCATTGTTTCGACGTTCTACGCAAATGGCGGGACATCTACCGGATCGCGGCGCTGCCGCAGACCGGCGCGCGAGTATACGTCGTAGAATCATGCAGCAATCTTAAAAACTCAAGCACTGCACGGCACCATTGAATCATGCGCACGACCCGAGCCATCCATGCCGTCGAACGGCTGAAGACCCGCAGCGGCAATCCGCGCTTCGCGGCGGTCAGCCTGTCGGGCGGACTGTTCTATCTCGTCGACAAGTCGAGCGGCACGGACCAGAAGGTGTCCGATCCGCTGCCGCTCGATGATTTCGTCAAGTTCGTCGACGGTTTCGGGCCGCCGAAGCCACGCAAGGCAAGCAAGCTCGATCTTGCGTTCGAAGAGCAGATCAAGCGCAGCAAGGGCTAGACACCTTCGTAGCCGTCAGCCGTTCTTTACGCGTGTGTAGGCAAGCTGTTCGTTGCTTGTGAAAACCGCATCGATGAAACGCAGCCCGGCCACGCCGTCCTCGACGGTCGTCAGCAAACGGCTTTCGGGCGGCAGAGGCAAACCCGCGTCGATCGCTTCGATCTGCAACGCCGCATCCTTGTAGAGCTGCGCGAACGCTTCGAGATAACCCTCGGGATGACCTGCCGGCACGCGCGTCGCGTGCCGCGCCACGTCGCTGTCGACGCGCCCGCGCGTGAGCCTTTGCGTCGCGCCACCCAACGGCGTGAACAGCAGTTCGTTCGGGTTCTCCTGATCGAACGCGATGCCCGCCTTCGTACCATAGACGCGCAGACGCAGCGCGTTTTCCGCGCCGCTCGCCACCTGGCTCGCCCACAGCATGCCGCGTGCGCCTTTGTCGTAGCGCAGCATCGCCTGAATATGGTCGTCGACCTGACGCCCTTCGACGAACGTATGCAGTTCGGCGGCGATCTCGATGGGCAGCATGCCCGTCACAAACGCCGCGAGGTGATACGCGTGCGTGCCGATATCGCCAAGGCATCCGGCGCGCCCGGCCTGCTTCGGGTCGGTGCGCCACACTGCCTGGCGGTTCTCGCCCGTCAGTTCGATCGGTTTCGCGAGCCAGTCCTGCGCGTACTCGACCTGCACGACGCGCACCTCGCCCAACTCACCCGCTTCGACCAGTTCGCGCGCATGACGCACCATCGGATAACCCGAATACGTGTGCGTCAGCGCAAAGAGCCGGTTCTTGTCGCGCGCGAGCTTCGCGAGCGCTTCGCCTTCTTCGAGCGTCATCGCGAGCGGCTTGTCGCAGATCACGTGGATGCCGGCTTCGAGGAACGCCGTCGCGACGGGCGCATGCAGATGATTCGGCGTGACGATCGACACGGCGTCGATGCCGTCGTCGCGCGCGGCTTCGGCGCGCGCCATCTCGTCCCAGCTTGCGTAGCTGCGCGCGACGCCAAGTTCGTCAGCGCTTGCCTGCGCGCGCTGCGGGTCGGACGAGAGCGCGGCCGCCACCAGTTCGAAGCGATCGTCGAGGCGCGCCGCGATCCGATGCACCGCACCGATAAACGCGCCCTGCCCGCCGCCGACCATGCCCAGCCTGAGTCTTCGTGTCATCGATCTGCTCCTGTTCGACAGTCAGCGTCAAAGGCCGAGCACGCGTTTCAGTTGCGCGTCGTCCGCGCCGCTGCCCGCGAAGTCATCGAATGCATGGTCGGCCACGCGAATGATGTGCCGCTTGATGAACTCCGCGCCTTCGCGCGCGCCGTCTTCGGGATGCTTCAACGCGCACTCCCATTCGAGCACCGCCCAGCCCGGAAAATCGTATTGCGCCATCTTCGAGAAGATCGCGCCGAAGTCGATCTGCCCGTCGCCCAACGAGCGAAAGCGCCCCGCGCGCTCGACCCAGCCGCTATAGCCGCCATAGACGCCCTGCCGCCCATTCGGACGAAACTCGGCGTCCTTCACGTGAAAGGCCTTGATGCGCTCGTGATAGATATCGATGAACGCGAGGTAGTCGAGTTGCTGCAAGACGTAGTGACTCGGGTCGAACAATATGTTTGCGCGCCTGTGGTCCTTCACGGCCGCGAGAAAACGTTCGAACGTCACACCGTCGTGCAGATCTTCGCCGGGATGCAATTCGTAGCAGACATCGACGCCCGCTTCGTCGAACGCATCGAGGATTGGCGTCCAGCGGCGCGCGAGTTCGTCGAAGGCCGCTTCGACGAGACCGGCGGGACGCTGCGGCCACGGATAGATATATGGCCACGCGAGCGCGCCTGAAAACGACACATGCGTGTTCAATCCAAGACGCTGCGATGCCTTCGCGGCCCACTTCATCTGCTGCACGGCCCATTCGGTGCGCGCCGCGGGATTGCCGCGCACGTGCGGCGCGGCGAAGCCGTCGAACAGCACGTCATACGCGGGATGCACGGCGACGAGTTGCCCTTGCAGATGCGTCGATAGTTCGGTGATGGCGACGCCCGCATCGGTGACGACGCCCAGCAGATCGTCGCAATAGTCCTGGCTCGACGCCGCCTGTTCGAGGTCGACGAGGCGCGGATCGGCGGGCACCTGAATGCCTTTGAAGCCGAGACTCGCGGCCCATTGCGCGAGATGCGCGAGGTTGTCGAACGGCACCTTGTCGCCCATGAACTGCGCGAGAAAGATCGCCGGCCCTTTGATCGTTTTCATCGTGCTGCTCCCGATGGATATCTGCGTCGAACCGGCGCCGCCTTGCGAGTGTCTTTGCGACGATCACGCGAAAGGCAGCGCCGGGCTAAAGCTCGTTTGCGATCAGAACGGCGAATCCGGGAAGTAGAATTCCTTCGCGTTCTCCTTCGTGATCAGCACGGAAGGAATGATCGTCGTGGCGGGCAGTTTGTCACCTTTGAGGCGTGCTTCCGCCGTGAGCTTGATTGCGTCGTAGATGAACTTTGGCGAGTACGACACATCGGCCTTGATGAGCGGCGCGCCGTCCATCACGTTCTTCACCATGCCTTTCGAGCCCGCGCCGCCGAACACGATCTTGATGTCGGTGCGTTTGGCCTGATCGATTGCCTTGATGACGCCGACGGCCATGTCGTCGTCGGCGGCCCAGACGGCGTCGATGTGCTTGAAGCGCGTCAGGTAGTCCTGCATGACCTTGAATGCGTCGTCGCGGTTCCAGTTTGCGTATTTTGCGTCGAGGATCTTGATGTTCGGATAGGCCTTCAGGACGCCTGTGAAGGCTGTCCAGCGTTCGTTGTCGAGGGTTGTGGGAATGCCGCGTAGCGCGACGATGTCGCCTTTGCCGTCGAGTGCTTTTGCCAGATATTCGGCGGGGATCTTGCCGAAGGCGGTGTTGTCGCCGGCGACGTAGGCGTCTTGTGCGCTTGTGTCCGTGAGACCACGGTCGACGACTGTTACGTAGACGCCCTTCTTTTTCACTTGCGCGACGGGTTGGGTGAGGGAGGCTGATTCGTACGGGAAGATTACTAGCGCGTTGATCTTGTTGACCGTCACGAGGTCTTGTAGCTGGTTCGCCTGTTCTGGCGCGTTCGCTGCGGTTTTGACGATCACTTTCAGGTCGGGGTGGGCTTTTTCCAGATCTGCCTTTGCCTTGTTCGCCCACCAGACGATGCCGCCTGTGAAGCCGTGATCGGCGGTGGGGATGGCTACGCCCAGGGTTACTTTTTCATCTGCATGTGCAGGGCCTGTGGCAAGGCCCATCACGCTTAACGCCAGCATGCCGGCGCCGACCGCTCGAATGATCTGCTTCATGGCTCTTGTCTCCTTGGTTGCGTTCTCTTCGTCGATGAGTCGATGTTGCACTGCTAGTTGCTGTTGCTGTTGCTTTGCTTCGCTTTTGCGTTGGCATCCGCGATTTGCCTTCGTGCTTCAAACGTTGCCCCTGTGCGGGGCGGCACTTCGCCTTTTGCGTGGCGCAAGCGGTTTGTTTTTTCGCGTTTGCGCTGGCATCCGCGATTCGTTAGCTCGCTTCAAGCGTCGCCCCTGTGCGGGGCGGCACCTACTTTTCTTTGCCGCCGCAAAGAAAAGTAGGCAAAAGAAAGCGGCTAACACCGCCAA
>NZ_FNDI01000011.1:210720-286533 GCF_900100565.1 Paraburkholderia steynii
CGCGACAACCTACACACAGTTTGCCACCTGGGCGGCACATACCATTCGCTGCCACTAACACGTGTACGGGTGTGTGAAGTGGGTGAGGCGTTCATTCACAGCGTTGGCAACCAACATGAGTCACGTGATTGCCGTGTGAAGCGTAAGAACCTGTGGGGGCCCTCAGGCAAACACAAGAACTGGCGGTGTTAGCCGCTTTCTTTTGCCTACTTTTCTTTGCGGCGGCAAAGAAAAGTAGGTGCCGCCCCGCACAGGGGCGACGCGTGAAGCGCGCTAACAAATCGCGGATGCCAGCGCATAAGCAAATCGCGGATGCCAGCGAACGCAGTAGCAAACCACCTTGCCGCCGCAAAGGCAAAAACACGGCAATCACCTCCGCCCCCGCTGCAAAAACGCGACAACAATAATCACGATCCCCTGCACAGCAGCATTCAGATACACGCTAATGATGCTAGTCAGATTAAGAATATTGGCAATGACTGAAAGCAGAACCGCACCGATCACGGTACCCACAACCCGCCCTTCACCGCCCTTTAGCGCGGTCCCGCCAACCACAACAGCGGCAATCGCCTCCAACTCCCATAAAAGCCCAGTAGTCGGCGTAGCAGACCCGAGTCTAGGCACATACAAAACCGTGGCCACACCAACACAAACCCCAAGCAACACATAAGTAACAATCTTCACGGTATCAACGCGAATCGCGGCATACCGCGCAACCTGTTCATTCGAACCGATCGCCTGCACATGCCGCCCAAACGCCGTGCGATTAAGAATCAGCGCGCCGCCCGCCGCGACGACGAGAAACACCCAGATAGGCACAGGCACCCCAAACAGACTTGCGTAATAAACAGGCCCATAAAGATCAGAAAGATTGTTATCGAGCGTCAAGGCACCGCCGTCGGCAAGCCACGTCAACACCGCGCGAAAAATACCCAGCGACCCCAGCGTGACAATAAACGGCTCGATCCGCCCTTTCGTGATCAACAACCCATGCGCGCATCCAAACGCGCCCCCAAGCACAAACGCACTCCCAATCCCGATCAGAACAATAGTCAGCGGCGCAAACGCATGCCCGCCCGGCGCAGCGGCAAGCGCATTCATCAACCAGATCATGCTGCCCGCGATCAACGCCGCCATCGACCCAACCGAAAGATCAATCCCACCCGAAATAATCACAAACGTCATGCCGACAGCAATGATCCCGATGAACGACGTGCGCGTCAGCACATTCATCATGTTGTCGACAGTCGCGAAATCGCGATTGAGCAGCGTCCCCGCAATGCACAGCAAGATCAGACCCGCCAGCGGCCCAAGCCCATGCAATCGATGCGCAATCCGCATCGCGCGCCCTGCCGGCGCGGTGTCAGTGTGTGCCGGTCGCATGTGCGATCAACTCCTCTTCGGTCAGATGGTCGAGACCAAGCGTCGCCTGCAGCCGCCCCGCGCGCATCACGGCCACGCGATGGCACAGCCCGATCAGCTCGATCAGTTCGGATGAAATGACGACCACGGCGCGCCCTTCGGACGCAAGCCGGTGGATCAGAAAGTAGATGTCGCGCTTCGCGCCAATATCGACGCCACGCGTCGGCTCGTCGAGCACGATCACATCCGGATTCGGCTGCAGAAACTTGGCAAGCGCGAGCTTCTGCTGGTTGCCGCCCGACAGCATCCGCGCGCGGCTGCCCAGATCGCCCGTCCGGATGCCGAACTCGCGTACGGCTTTCGTCAGCGCATCGCGTCCCGCCTTCAGATCGAGCAGCGGCTTCGCATAGCGTTCGAGCGTCATCAGCGTCAGGTTGTCCTGCAGGCTCAGGTTCACGTGCAGCCCCTTGCCCTTGCGGTCTTCGCTCAGATACGTGAGACCGCGCCGCATCGCGTCGCGCGGGCTGTGCAGATCCGCCTTGCGTCCGGCGATTTCGATCGTGCCCGCGGTGCGCTCGCGCAATCCGATGATCGCCTCGAACGCTTCCGTGCGTCCCGCGCCGACGAGCCCCGCAAAGCCGAACACTTCGCCCGCGCGCACGTCGAAGCTCAAATCGTCAACCCACTCGTGTACGCTGAGATGCTGCACGTGTAGCGCGATCGGCGCGTTCTCCGCCGGCTGCGTCTTGTCGGGGAACATGTCGGACAGTTCGCGCCCGACCATCAGGTTCGCCATCTGCTGACGCGCGAGCAACGCCGTCTCGCTGCGCGCGACGAAGCGGCCGTCACGCATCACAATCACTTCGTCGGTGATGTGCTCGACTTCGTCGAGCTTGTGCGAGATGTAGACGATGGTCACGCCATCGGCCTTGAGCTTCGTCATCAGCGCGAACAGGCGCTCGGTCTCGGACGGCGTGAGCGTCGCCGTCGGTTCGTCCATGATGAGCAGCCGCGCGCGCCGCGACAGCGCCTTCGCAATCTCCACCATCTGCTTTTCCGCGACGATCAGCTCGCGCACCTTCGTGTCCGGATGCTTGTGCAGGCCGACCTGCTCCAGATAGCGCTTCGCTTCGCTACGCATCGCCGTGTCGTCGACGAACAGGCCTTTGCGCTTCTCGTGGCCGAGATACATGTTCTGCGCAATCGTCAGATGCTCGGCGAGATTGAACTCCTGGTGAATCAACACGATCCCCGCGGCTTCCGCGTCGCGCGAGCCGTCAAAGCGCTGCGCGTGGCCGTCGATCAGCACCGTGCCTTCCGTGGCCGTCTCGTAGCCCGCGAGGATTTTCATCAGCGTCGACTTGCCCGCGCCGTTTTCGCCGAGCAGTCCGTAGATGCGCCCCGGAGCCAGGTCGAAGCTCACGCCGTGCAGCACACGCACGGGACCGAAGTCTTTGCGGATATCGTCGAATCGGACGGCGAGGCTCATCGCGGCTTCCCTCTCAAGCGCTCTTTCTGACCACGAGCCGATGCGGCAGCAGCACGCCCGGCACGTTCTCTCGCGGATTCGCCAGCCGTTGCAGCAACAGGCGCGCAGCCGTCTCGCCGAGTTCGCGCATCGGCTGCGCGATCGTCGTCAAGGGCGGATCGATCTGCGCGGCAAGCGAAATGTCGTCGAAGCCCGCGACGGCGACGTCGTCGGGCACGCGCTTGCCGACGCTGCGCAAGCCCGCGATCACGCCAATCGCCAACGTGTCCGACACGGCAAAGATGGCCGTCGGCGCGTCGGCGTGCGTCATCAACAGCGCGGCCGCCGAGGCGCCCGCTTCGTAGTCGAGGCTGTTCACGTTCTGGCGCCAGCGTTCGTCGGGCGCGATGCCAGCGTCGCGCAATGCGTCCAGATAGCCTTGCTGGCGCTGTTGCGCGTACAGGTAGTGATCGTCGGAATTGATCAGCGCGATGCGCCGGTGGCCGCGCGCCAGCAGATGGCGCACGGCGTCGCCCGCCGCGCGGTAGTTGTCGATGCCGACGTACGGCACGCCCACAGACGAATCGAACTCGCAGCACGCCACCCACGGCAGTGCGTTCGATTCCTCGGCAAGCGCCTGTTGCACGGTGGCCGGATCGAGGCAGATCGCGCCGTCCGCGCGGCGGCGGCGCAGCAGGTCGAAATAGCTGCGCTCGCGGCCCGCATCGGCGCCCGTGTCGCACAACAGCATGAAATAGCCGTGCTGGCGCGCCACGGAATCGATGCCGCGAATGACTTCCGCGTAGAACGGGTTGCCGACGTCGGGGACCATCGTCAGCAGCAGGCGGCTTTCGGCCGTGCGCAGATTGCGCGCCAGTTCGTTCACGCGGTAGCCGCTCGTCGCGACGGCGGCGAGCACCTTGTCGCGCGTCGCGGGGCGCACGTTCGAATGCCCGTTCAGCACGCGCGACACCGTCGCCACGGACACACCCGCCTGCTCGGCGACGCCCGCAATCGACAGCCCTTCCGATGCGGCGCGTACCGAGCCACGCATATCGGGCTCGGCCGCGCCGGATGGCTGCGCTTGCGGGTCACGTTGCGACGGTTTGTCCACCGGTTCTCGCCCTCAGAATGTAATCGATTACATTTTTGGTCGAGACGGGCGCGAATCGCAAGTGTCATCTTGTAGGGACTTTCACCGAGGCGCGGCGCGCCCAGGAATCCGTCCGCCCGCGTTGGACCTGCCCGTGACAGGGTGGCATCGGCGCGTGGTTTGGTACAATTTCGCAGTTAACCGCTGACACCCGGCAGTAACAGCCCAGGCAACATCCAATGGAAGCAGTGGTCCCCCAATACACCCGCTGCCCGCGTCTCAACCACACCGCCGAATTGATCATGAACATCGAACAAGCGCGTTTCAACATGATTGAACAGCAAATCCGTCCGTGGGAAGTGCTCGACCAGGACGTGCTGAATCTGCTGTCGATCGTCAAGCGTGAGAACTTCGTGCCTGCCGCGTATCGCGTGCTGGCGTTCGTCGATTTCGAAATTCCGCTGCCTGCCGGCCAGCACATGCTCGCGCCGCGCATCGAGGCGCGCGTGCTGCAGGAACTGGCGGTGAAGAAGCATGAAACCGTGCTGGAGATCGGCGCAGGCTCGGGTTACATGGCCGCGTTGCTCGCGCATCGCGCGCAGCATGTGCTGACGGTCGACATCGAGGCGGAACTGGCCGAACTGGCCAAGGCGAACCTCGCGGCGAACGGCGTGCTGAACGCCGAAGTCGCGACGGGCGACGGCGCGCGCGGCTGGGGCGCAGCCGCCCCGTACGACGTGATCTGCGTGTCGGGCGGCCTGCCCGTGCTGCCGCAGGAAATTCTCGAGCATCTGAAGGTGGGCGGCCGTCTTGCCGCGTTCGTCGGCACCGCGCCCGTCATGAAGGCGCAGATCATCACGCGCGTCGACGAGAAGCAGTTCCGTATCGCCGACGTGTTCGAAACCTACGTCGAGCCGCTGCAGAACGCCATGCACGCGCCGCGCTTCAAGTTCTAAGTACCACGCGAGACAGACGATGCAAAACCTGACCGCTTCCGCCCTCGCCGAATGGCTTGCTGATCAATCCCGCCCGGCGCCCGTGCTGCTCGACGTGCGCGAGCCGTGGGAAATCGAAACGGCGAAGATCGCCGGCAGCGTGTCGATTCCGATGCGCGAGATTCCCGCGCGCAGCGAAGAACTCGACGATGACGTGCAGATCGTCTGCATCTGCCATCACGGCGCGCGTAGCGCGCAGGTCGCGATGTTCCTCGAATCGCGCGGCCACAAGGACGTGTTCAACCTGTACGGCGGCATCGACGCGTGGTCGCGTCAGGTCGATCCTTCCGTGCCGACTTATTGAGCGTCTTTCGCTTCACGTTGCTGTATCCGACGCGCCGGTGATTCACCGGCGCGTTTTTGTTTGTGCGCTCGGTTTTGCCCTGCGGGCGTACCGCGTCAGATGTTTCCTTCATAGATTCAGAAATCTCAGACGCGGATTAGGAGCATTACTACGCCATCCTGATTATCTATCGAACAGCATAGCGTGTTTCCTTTCAAGGGCATGACGCTATGAAATCAATCAGGATCGCGGCGGCGTTGGCATTGCTATCGCCCGTCGTCTGCCACGCAACACTGGGGGCAGCGCCGTCGGTGGATGCGCATACGCCGCAGCCCGCGCTGCGCGCCGCCGCTGCCGGCGCAACGTCTTCGCCGTCCTATACCGTTCACGAATCAAAAACCGCCGATGGTGTCACGGTCCGCGAATATGCTTCGCCTGCGAACGTCGTCTTCGCGGTCACGTGGCAAGGGCCCACGCGGCCTGACATGCGGGCGCTGCTCGGCAGCTACTTCCCCAACTTCGTCAATGCAGGACAAAGCCGCGCGCGTGGCACGGGTCCCCTGATCGCGCGCGACGGAGAACTGCAGATCGAATCGGTCGGACATCAAGGCGCCTTCGCGGGCCGCGCCTACGTGCCGCGGCTCGTGCCAGCCACGGTGAAGGTGGAGGATCTGCAATGAAGAAGCTCTTTTCGCATTGCGCTTCCAGTAGCCCGCTTCGCGTCGTGCTGCTCGCGGCCAGCGTCGCGCTGACCGCTTGCGGCGGCGGAGGCGGCGACGACAACGGCTCCGGCCAGCCCGTGACCAATATCGCACCTGTCAAGCCGGCAGGGACGCCCGCCAGCGCACCAGCGAATGCCAGCGCGCCTTCCGGCGCCAGCGCGGCGCAACCTGCGAGCGTGACTGAGCCAGCCAGTACGCCATCGGCGGCGAGCACGCCTGCCGCCGTCACGCCGGCCAGCGAGACGGGCACACCCGGCAACAACGACACGCCGCCGCCCACCCCCGTCGCGGACAACACGGTGCCGATCAGCGTCAACTTCGACGATACGGTCGGAAGAGTCGTGAACATGCCCTACGTCAGCGTGACGTTCTGCGTGCCGGGCAAGCAAGGCGCGTCGCAATGCGCGACCGTCGATCACATGCTGCTCGATACAGGTTCGGTCGGCGTGCGCGTCATCGCGTCCGCGCTGGGTCAGGCGTTCTCCAGCAAGCTGCCGTCACAGACGGGCGCCGGCAACGACACCACGAACAAGGCGGCAATCGCGCAGTGCGCGCTGTTCGCGTCGGGCTATACGTGGGGCTCTACGCGAAGCGCCGATGTCACGATCGGCAAAAAGACGGCGAGCGGTATTCCGATCCATTTGATCGGCGACGGCGCGTACGCGGCATGGGTACCTAACGACTGCGCGTCGCGTGGCCGAGGCATGAACACCGTCGCCGATCTGGGGGCGAACGGGATCGTCGGCATTGGGCACCTGGCGCACGACTACCCCGATGCCGCACAGGCTCCGCAGATCGCGAATTACTACTACTGCCCGACGCCCTGGTCCTGCACGGCTGCGAGCGTGCCGCTCGACAAGCAGACTGCCAACCCCGTCACCGCTTTCGCCACCGACAACAACGGCACGATAATCCGCCTGCCCGCGCTGCCGCCGATGGGCCAGGCAAGCGTCACGGGCGAACTGGTATTTGGCATCGGCACGCGTGACAACAACGCATTGCCGGCGAAGCCGGTTTTCCTGACGGTAAACGACCGCGGCATGTTCACGACGAGCTACAAGGCACGCGCGATAGAGAGTTACATCGATAGCGGCTCGAACGGCCTGTTCTTCCCGGATGCGTCGCTGCCCGTTGTGGACCAGTGGTTCGCCCCCACGACCGCACAGAGGCTGAGCGCGACGGCCTTCTCGGGTACGGGCGACGTGCAATCGACGATTCCGTTCTCGATCGCCAATGCGTCGACGCTGTTCAACCTGGGTTATGCTGCGCACGACAACCTTGGCGCTCCGATGAGCAGCATGTTCCTGTGGGGCCTGCCGTTCTTCTACGGCCGCGACGTCTACACGGCGTTGAGCGGCATGCAAGCCGGTCCGCAAAAGGGGCCTTACGTGGCTTTCTAAACGACCACTGGCTCTGCCAGAAGCAGCGCTAACAAAAACGGCGAACAGGTCACAAACCTGTCCGCCGTTTTCCATTACGCGGGCCACGCTCAATCAGCTTCCTGCGGCCGCCGAGCGGAACAGCGCATCGATCTGCGCCCCGCCGATGATGAGCGGCGGCGAGAACGCCAGCATATCGCCCGCATAGCGCGCCATCGCGCGGCTCCAACTTCACCCCGCCGACCAGCCCCACTCAACTGTCTTTTCAACATAGCCAGCCGCACGTCCGTGCACAACAGCGCAGCGGCGATGCACCGGCGTCGCGCCCACGACTCTGAGGAATTGCGGCCCACGCTCCGTTGCAGCGCGGCGCGCACCTGAACGAGGCGCACGCCCTTGTGGTGCACCGCTTTCGCGCCCAAAGCGCATAACGCCACACGATGCCGCACCGCCAGCGAGCCGCATTGCAGCAAGCGAAGCGTCTATTGACGCGGCTCCCGCGCAGTTGGCATATGCCTTGCAGTATCCGGTCGGCAAGAGCCTGCACACATAACGCAAACAAGGATTGGACGCACGCCGTTCGTCCGCCACTCACCACCCATCTATGGCAAGGGGAAGCACATGAAACGTCGCAGTCTGCTGAAGCTCGGCTCCATGTCGGGCGCGCTCGCGCTCGCGAGCAAGGTTCCTTTCGCGCATGCCCAGTCGGGCAGCGGCCCGATCAAGGTCGGCATCCTGCACTCCCTGTCGGGCACGATGGCGATCTCGGAGACGTCGCTCAAAGACACGGCGCTGATGACGATCGCCGAGATCAACGCAAGCGGCGGCGTGATGGGCCGCAAGCTCGAGCCCGTGGTCGTCGATCCCGCTTCGAACTGGCCGCTGTTCGCCGAGAAAGCCCGCCAGTTGCTGACGCAGGACAAGGTCGCCTGCGTGTTCGGGTGCTGGACGTCGGTGTCGCGCAAGTCGGTGCTGCCCGTGTTCGAGGAACTGAACGGCCTGCTCTTCTACCCGGTGCAGTACGAAGGCGAAGAGATGTCGCGCAACGTGTTCTACACGGGTGCCGCGCCCAACCAGCAGGCGATCCCCGCCACCGAATACCTGATGAGCGCGGAAGGCGGCGGTGCCAAGCGCTTCTTCCTGCTCGGAACCGACTATGTGTATCCGCGTACGACGAACAAGATCCTGCGGGCGTTCCTCAAATCCAAGGGCGTCCAGGAAACCGATATCCAGGAGGTCTACACGCCGTTCGGCCATAGCGACTATCAGACTATCGTCGCCAGCATCAAGACCTTCTCGCAGGGTGGCAAGACGTGTGTGATCTCCACCGTCAACGGCGACTCGAACGTGCCGTTCTACAAGGAACTCGGCAACCAGGGGCTGAAGGCCACCGACGTGCCCGTCGTCGCGTTCTCGGTCGGTGAAGAAGAACTGCGCGGCATCGACACGAAGCCGCTGGTCGGCAACCTCGCGGCATGGAACTACTTCATGTCGGTGAAGGGACCGGGCAACACGAAGTTCAAGGAGCAATGGGCCGAGTGGGTCAAGTCGCAGAACCTGCCGGGCGGCACGAAGCGCGTGACCAACGACCCGATGGAAGCGACCTATGTCGGCATTCACATGTGGAAGCAGGCTGTCGAAAAAGCGAAGAGCACGGACGTCGACAAGGTGCGCGTCGCGATGATCGGCCAGAAGTTCGCGGCGCCGTCGGGTTTCACGCTCGAAATGGACGGCAACCACCATCTGCACAAGCCGGTGATGATCGGCGAAGTGCGTGCGGACGGCCAGTTCAACGTCGTGTGGAAGACGAAGACGGCGATTCGCGCGCAGCCGTGGAGCCCGTATATCGCGGGCAACCAGGGCAAGCCGGATGTCGTCAGCTCGATTCCGGAGTTCCTGCGCCGCCGGTCGCGCGTCGCATAACGTGGCATGAGCAACGTGCCGGTGTGTCGCATCAGCTGGACGCACCGGCTTGCGCAGCGCGCCGATGTTTCGCTTCGCGCGACACATCCGGCGCGCCCACGCAAGCGCGCGATGCCCTTGCCGTTTCTTGTGCGAGGGCATCGCGCGCCTGCCTGCAGGCTTCTCACTCAAGACCACTATGGCGTACTCATTTTCCACGCTCGCTTCGCTCAAGGCCCGCTGCGCTGACACGCTGCGCGGGATGCGCGCACGCGTGCGTATTGCCGCTGCATCGTGCGCGCTGGGCGCGGCGCTCGCCGTGCTCGCGCCCGCGAGCGCCCACGCATTGACGGCCGAAGAAGTCGCGCCGCTCGCTGGCGACGACTTCGACGCGAAGTCGGCCGCCATCGACAAGCTGATCGCGAATCACGATGCGCCGTCGCTCGCGCTGCTGAAGGCGCTGTCCGAAGACAGCGCGCTCGCCACCGATAACGGCAACGTGCTGATCCAGGACAACGACACCGCGCGCGATGCCGTCACGGGCAAGACCGTCGCCGCCGGCGACGCGCAGCCGGTCACGCTGAACAACCTGCTGCGCTCGAAAGTCGCGGGCGCGCTGTCGGGCCTGCAACTCGATTCGACCGACCCGGCGAAGCGCGCCGCCGCGATCACCGCGCTGCTGCAAAGCCCCGATCCGTCGATGAAACCGCAGATCGACGCAGCCCGCGCAAAGGAAACCGACCCGACGCTGAAGAAGCGCCTCGACACGCTCTGGGCGATGACGGCGCTGCACGACACCGATGCCGCGAAGCGTCTCGAAGCGGTGAAGCTCGTCGCCGCGCGGCACGATCTCGACATGTACGAACTGCTGCGCCCGCTCGTCGCGAAGAAGCCCGACGGCACGTTCGCCGAAAGCAGCCCTCAGGTGCGCGAGGCGGCGCAGACGGGCATCGACGCGCTCGATTCGATCCAGCGCCGCAGCGAGATCGCGGGCACGCTGTTCGCGGGGCTGTCGCTCGGCAGCGTGCTGCTGCTCGCCGCGCTCGGCCTTGCAATCACGTACGGCCTGATCGGCGTGATCAACATGGCGCACGGCGAGTTTCTGATGATCGGCGCGTACGCAACGTATGTCGTACAGAACCTCGTGCAACGCTACATGCCGGGCGCGTTCGACTGGTATCCGCTGATCGCCGTGCCCGCTTCCTTCGCGGTGGCGGCGCTGGTCGGCATCGTGCTCGAACGGCTCGTGCTGAAGCATCTGTACGGACGTCCGCTCGAAACGCTGCTGACCACCTTCGGCGTGAGCCTGATCCTGATCCAGGCGACGCGCATGCTGTTCGGCGCGCAAAACGTGCAGGTGGTGAACCCTTCGTGGATGAGCGGCGGCGTCACGGTGCTGCCGAACCTGATCCTGCCGTACAACCGGCTCGCGATTCTTGCGTTCTCACTGATCGTCGTCGGGATTGCGTGGGCCGTGCTGACGAAGACACGGCTCGGCCTGTTCGTGCGCGCCGTCACGCAGAACCGCCGGATGGCCGCGTGCGTCGGCGTGAAGACCGCGTATGTCGATTCGTATGCGTTCGCGTTCGGCGCGGGCATTGCAGGCCTTGGCGGCTGCGCGCTGTCGCAGATCGGCAATGTCGGGCCGGACCTCGGGCAGAGCTACATCATCGATTCGTTCATGGCCGTCGTGCTGGGCGGCGTCGGCCAGCTGGCGGGCACGGTGATCGGCGGCTTCGGACTCGGGCTGGTCAGCAAGGCAGTCGAGCCTTTCTGGGGCGCCGTGCTGGCAAAGATTGCGGTGCTGGTGCTGATCGTTCTATTCATCCAGAAGCGGCCGCAGGGCATGTTCGCCCTGAAGGGCCGCAGCGCGGAGGCATGACATGACATCCGCGACTTCTTCCGCAACCACTTCCGTCGATGCACGCAGCGACGCGCAGGCGAGCGAACGCGAACGCCTCGAAGGCTTCGCGCTCGGCTTGCCGCCGCGCCCTGCCCTGCTGTCGCGGCGCGCGTGGCAATTTCTGATTGCGTTGATCATCGCGATCGGACTTGGTGTGCCATTCACGGCGCTGGTCCTGCCGGAAACGAGCGCATTCCATTTGTCCGCGTATGCGATGACGCTCACGGGCAAGCTGATGTGCTACGCGATCTCCGCGCTCGCACTCGATCTCGTCTGGGGTTACTGCGGCATCCTGAGCCTCGGGCACGGCTTGTTCTTCGCGCTCGGCGGCTACGCGATCGGCATGTACCTGATGCGCGCGATCGGCCATGACGGCAAGTACGGCAGCGACCTGCCCGACTTCATGGTGTTTCTCGACTGGCATCAGTTGCCGTGGTACTGGGAAGGCACGCAGCATCTCGCGTACGCGCTGTTGCTGGTCGTGCTGGTTCCTGCCGTGATCGCGTGGGTGTTCGGCTTCTTCACGTTCCGCTCGCGCGTCAAGGGCGTGTATCTGTCGATCATCACGCAGGCGATGACGTTTGCCGCGATGCTGCTGTTCTATCGCAACGAGACGGGCTTTGGCGGCAACAACGGCTTCACGGATTTCAAGCGGATCGCGGGCTATCCGATCACGCATGCCGGCACGCGGACCGCGCTCTTTCTACTGACGTTCGCGGTGCTCGTGCTCGCGTTCATCGGCGCGCGCGCGATCGTGACGTCGAAGCTCGGGCGCGTCGTGACGGCTGTGCGCGACGGCGAGACGCGGTTGATGTTCCTCGGTTATAGCCCGCTTGCGTACAAGCTATTCGTGTGGACGGTGTCGGCCGTGTTGTGCGGGATTGCGGGGGCGTTGTATGTGCCGCAGGTCGGCATCATCAATCCGGGCGAGATGTCGCCGGGCAACTCGATTGAAATGGCGATCTGGGTGGCGGTTGGCGGACGCGGCACGCTGATCGGGCCGATTATCGGCGCGTTCGCGGTGAATGGCGCCAAGAGCTTTTTCACGGCTTATTTTGCGGAGTATTGGCTGTTCTTTCTCGGGTTGATCTTCGTGCTGGTGCCGCTGCTATTGCCGAACGGGATCATGGGGCTATTCGAGCTCGTGACACGCAAGAGGAACCGCTGATGAACGAAAACCCGATGGTTCCTGATCTTTCTCTTCCCGAAGAACACGATGGTCGCGCGCTTTCTGGCGTGGCGTCGATGGGACGCGTGGTCACGCCTGGTGAGGTCGACGTATCACACGGTGCGATTCTTTATCTGGAAGACGTGACCGTTTCGTTCGATGGGTTTCGCGCGTTGAACGCGTTGTCGCTGTCGATCGATGTGGGTGAGTTGCGATGCATTATTGGGCCGAATGGCGCCGGCAAGACGACGATGATGGATGTCATTACCGGGAAGACTTCGCCCGATTCGGGCAAGGTGTTTCTCGGGCAGACGATCGATCTCACGCGGATGAATGAGCCTTCGATTGCGCGTGCCGGGATTGGGCGCAAGTTTCAGAAACCGACTGTGTTCGAGCAGCATCCTGTGTGGGAGAACCTCGAACTCGCCATGAAGACCGATAAGGGTTGGTTTGCGTCTTTACGCGCGAAGCTGGATCGCGCGGCTCAGGCTCGGATCGAGGAGACGTTGTCGTTGATTCGTCTCGAAGGCGAGGCGCTGCGGCCTGCGGGGGAGCTTTCTCATGGGCAGAAGCAGCGGCTCGAGATTGGAATGTTGTTGATGCAGCAGCCTGCACTGTTGTTGCTTGATGAGCCTGCGGCTGGCATGACTGATGATGAGACTATGGAGTTGGCTGCTCTTCTTAATCACTTGCGTGGGACTTGTTCCATGATGGTTGTTGAGCATGATATGGAATTTGTGGCTGCGCTGGCCGGTGAGACCGGTAAGGTTACTGTGATGGCCGAAGGCCGCGTGCTGGCGCAAGGGACGCTTGATGACGTTAAGCGTGATGCGGCTGTGGTTGAGAGTTATTTGGGACGTTAGTTTTTGTTTTGTCTGCGACGCTTTGGGTGGTTGACTGTGTGATTTCGCTGGCATCCGCGATTTGTTAGCCCGCTTCAGGCGTCGCCCCTGTGGGGGGGCACCTACTTTTCTTTGCCGCCGCAAAGAAAAGTAGGCAAAAGAAAGCGGCTAACACCGCCAGTTCTTGTGTTTGCCTGAGGGCCCCCAAAGGTTCTTACGCTTCACACGGCAATCACGTGACTCATGTTAGTTGCCAACGCTGTGAATGAACGCCTCACCCACTTCACACACCCGTACACGTGTTAGTGGCAGCGAATGGTATGTGCCGCCCAGGTGGCAAACTGTGTGTAGGTTGTCGCGGCGTATAGGGTAGCGCTCTTACGGCGTGGCATGTGTGCGCTATCGGTCTGGAGTGAGGTGCGTGCTGTACTACGGCCTACACACAGTTTGCCACCTGGGCGGCGGTGGACTATCTGGCACGGCATGCTGAAACGCGGGAGCGCGAAGCGGGTGAGGCGCAGCGCAAGAGCGTTGGCAACGAACGCGAACAGGAAGGTTGCCGTGTGAAGTGAGGGACCGGTTGGGGGCCCTCAGGCAGGGGTGAGGCGTTTATTCGAAGAGTTGGCAACACGCGCCAACAGAGACGTTGCCGTGTGAAGCGTAAGACCCTTTGGGGGCCCTCAGGCAATGCGTTGGCAACGAACATGGGTCACGTGATTGCCGTGTGAAGCGTAAGACCGGTTGGGGGCCCTCAGGCAAACAGAGCCTGGCGGTGTTAGCCGCTTTCTTTTGCCTACTTTTCTTTGCGGCGGCAAAGAAAAGTAGGTGCCGCCCCGCACAGGGGCGACGCTTGAAGCACGAAGGCAATGCGCGGATGCCAGCGCAAAGGCAAACGTACAGAGGCAACGCATGAAGCGCGAAGGCATAGCGCGAATGCCCGCGAAAAGGCCAGAGCAAAAGCCAAACCGCAAAAGCCAGCACACAGAACCTGCCGCTCGCCAAAGAGCAGAAAAGGAAACACAAAATGCTTGAAGTAGAAAACCTGAACCAGTACTACGGCGGCAGCCACATCCTGCGAAACGTGAAGCTGACGGTGCCGGACGGTAAACTGACGGTACTTTTAGGGCGAAACGGCGTAGGCAAGACCACGCTACTAAGAACGCTCATGGGCGTAGTCCCCATCAAGACCGGCGAAATCAAATGGCGCGAAACGCCAATAACAAAACTCGCCCCACACGCGCGCGTAGCGCAAGGATTGGCCTATGTGCCACAAGGCAGAGACATCTTCCCGAGACTAACGGTAGAAGAAAACTTGCTAGTCGGCGCAGCCAGCAAAAAAGCCCCCAAAAAAATCCCAGACCGGATCTACGAACTATTCCCTGTCCTGAAGGACATGAAAGCCCGCCGCGGCGGCGACCTCTCCGGCGGCCAGCAGCAACAACTCGCAATCGGCCGGGCACTCATGAGCGAACCGCAACTGCTAATCCTCGATGAACCCACAGAGGGCATCCAGCCATCCATCATCCAGGACATAGGAAGAACCCTCCGACAACTCGTCGAAGAAATGGGCCTGACCGTGCTGCTCGTCGAGCAATACTACGACTTCGCCAAAGCCATCGCCGACCGCTACTGGGTCATGAGCCGCGGCGAAATCGTCGCGGGCGGTGAAGGCGCCAACATGGACGACGACGGCGTGCGTACGCTCATCGCGGTATAACGGCGAGACCGGGTTAACTGCTATCCTCGCCGCATGTCGCTTCACGAACACCACGCCACGCTCGCCACCATCGACGATCCATCGCACGCCCTGTGGCGCGCGCGGCTCGAACTCGGCTTCGCCAGACACGGCGAGCGGACCACCCTCGCCCATCGTTTGCACGAAGGCCCGTTGCGCCTGCAACGCCCGCTGTACCCGGAAGGGCCCTCCATCTGCCACGCCGTCATCGTGCATCCGCCCGGAGGCGTCGCGGGCGGCGACCGGCTCGATATCGACATCCGCCTCGATGCGAATACCCACGCCGTGCTCACCACGCCCGGCGCGACCAAGTGGTACAAGTCGAATGGCCGCATCGCGCAACAGCGCATCGCGATTCGCGTCGGCGCGAACGCCAGGCTCGACTGGCTGCCGCAAAACAACATCGTCTTCGATCACGCCAACGCTTCGCTCGACTTCTCACTGACGCTCGACGAAGGCGCCACCGCGCTCGGCTGGGACGCGACGCAACTCGGCCGGCAAGCCGCGGGCGAAACCTGGTCGGCGGGGCATCTGCGAGCCGTTTCGCGCATCGTCGGCGCCAACGGTCAGCCGTTGTGGTTCGAACGCGCGAAGCTCGCCGCCAGCGACCCGCTGCGCGACGCGCCGCAAGGTCTTGCGGGCTTCCCCGCATTCGGCACGCTGTGGGCCGTCAGCCCGCAATGCGACGACGCGCTCGCCGAGGCGCTCACCGCCCAGTTGCCCTTCGACGATTCGATTCGCGCCGCCGCCTCGTGCGTGTGCGACGGCGTGCTGATCGTGCGGGCCGTCGCGCGATCGATGGAGACGCTTCAGCATGCGTTGACCCAGTGCTGGCTGCATCTGCGGCCCGTCGTACATCAGGTCGACGCGAAGCCGTTGCGCCTCTGGACAACCTGAGCGAATCGCTTCGTCGCACCATCTTCGGGCATCGCGGCGCGCCAGCGTGGTGCAACAGCGCATGCAAGCAACGGGAAAGCCTTGCCCGGTCTGCATGGCATAGCCCTTGCTGCTTATGGCGCCTCGCGAGCGCCGCATCGAAGGCGCGTTGCGAAGTCCGCTAAAAATCACACGCCGAAGCTGATCGCCAACATGACCCAAACGACCACCCATCGCCCGCGCCGCGCGTGGCTCGCCGCCCTGCTGCTCGCGCCGCTCCTGACGCTCGCCGCGCCCCTCGCCCACGCCGACACGCTCGACAACATCACGAAGGCAGGCGTCCTCAAGGTCGCCGTGCCCGAAGACTATCCGCCGTTCGGCTCGGTCGGTCCGGACCTGAAGCCGCAAGGCTACGACATCGACACGGCCGCGCTGCTCGCGAAGTCGATGAACGTGAAGCTCGAACTCGTGCCCGTCAACAGCGCGAACCGCATCCCGTATCTGCAAACCAACAAGGTCGATCTCGTGATCTCGTCGCTCGGCAAGACGCCGGAACGCGAGAAGGTCATCGATTTTTCGACGCCGTACGCACCGTACTATCAAGGCGTGTTCGGCCCCGCCGACATCAAGGTCATCAACCCCGCCGATCTCACCGGCAAGACGGTCGGCGCGACGCGCGGCGCGCTCGAAGAAATCGCGCTCACGCAGATGGCGCCGAACGCGACCATCAAGCGCTTCGAAGACAACAACGCGACGATCGCCGCGTTCCTGTCGGGCCAGGTGCAGTTGATCGCGGCAGGCAACATCGTCGCCGCCACGATCCTCGCGAAGAATCCGCCGCGCCGCCCGGAGCCGAAGTTCGTCATCAAGAACTCGCCGTGCTTCGTCGGCATGAACAAGAACGAGCCACGCCTGCAACAGAAGGTCGATGCCGCCATCGCGCAGGCGAAGCAGGACGGCACGCTCAACGCGATGTCGAAGAAGTGGTTCAGCGCGCCGTTGCCCGCCGATCTGTAAGCAGCGCGTCGGTTGAAGCTGGTATCGTGACGCGGCCGTGCGCCGCGCACGATACAGGCGGTGTCGACCGTGCAGCAACACCGCGCGCAACGCCGGAATGACCAACGCGGCCCTCGCTCACGCGGGCGCCATAGGATGAATGCGATAAGCGAATGCGATGAAGCTCACTCCACGCGAAAAAGACAAACTCCTGATCTTCACGGCCGCGCTGCTCGCGGAACGGCGCCGCGCACGCGGCCTCAAGCTCAACTATCCGGAAGCCGTCGCGTTCATCACGGCAGCGCTGATGGAAGCCGCGCGCGACGGCAAGACGGTTGCCGAAGTGATGCACTACGGCACCACGCTACTCACGCGCGACGACGTGATGGAAGGCGTGCCCGAGATGATTCCCGATATCCAGGTCGAAGCCACCTTCCCCGACGGCACGAAGCTCGTGACCGTCCATCACCCCATCCCGTGACGAGGCGCGCATGATCCCAGGTGAACTGATTACCGACGACGGCGAACTCGAACTCAACGCGGGCCGCGATACCGTCTCGGTCACGGTATCGAACACGGGCGACCGGCCCGTACAGGTCGGCTCGCATTACCACTTCTACGAAGTCAACACGGCGCTCGCGTTCGATCGCGAAGCTGCGCGCGGCTTCCGCCTGAACATCGCGGCGGGCACTGCCGTGCGCTTCGAGCCGGGCCAGGAACGCACGGTCGAGCTCGTCGCGCTGGCGGGCGACCGCGTCGTCTATGGCTTCAATGGCAAGGTAATGGGCAAGCTCTGATCGCTGTGCTTACGCGCGAACATTCGGGAACCTCTCAAACATGACATTACGCATTGGCCGCCGCGCATACGCGGAAATGTTCGGCCCGACGACGGGCGACCGCGTACGCCTCGCGGATACGGACCTGCTGATCGAAGTCGAACGCGACTACACGATCTACGGCGAAGAAGTGAAGTTCGGCGGCGGCAAGGTGATTCGCGACGGCATGGGCCAGTCGCAGCGCGTCGCCGCCGACGTGGTCGATACCGTCGTGACGAACGCGCTGATTCTCGATCACTGGGGTATCGTCAAGGCCGACATCGGCATCAAGAACGGCCGCATCGCGGGCATCGGCAAGGCGGGCAATCCCGACATCCAGCCAGGCGTGACGATCGCGATCGGCGCGGCGACGGAAGTGATCGCGGGCGAAGGCATGATCGTGACGGCGGGCGGCATCGATACGCACATTCACTTCATCAGCCCGCAGCAGATCGAAGAAGCGCTCGCGAGCGGCGTGACGACGATGCTTGGCGGCGGCACGGGCCCCGCGACGGGCACGAATGCCACGACCTGCACGCCCGGCCCGTGGCACATGGAGCGCATGCTGCAAGCCGCCGATGGCTATCCAATGAATCTCGGCTTTCTCGGCAAGGGCAACGTGAGCCAGCCGCAGCCCGCGCTCGAACAGATCGCAGCGGGCGCCATCGGCTTGAAGCTGCACGAGGATTGGGGGACGACGCCCGCCGCGATCGACAACTGTCTCTCCGTTGCGGACGACACCGATACGCAGGTCGCGATTCACACCGATACGCTGAACGAAGCGGGCTTCGTCGAAGCGACAGTGGCTGCGTTCAAGGGCCGCACGATCCACACGTATCACACGGAAGGCGCGGGCGGTGGCCACGCGCCCGACATCATCAAGGTGTGCGGCGAAGCGAACGTGCTGCCTTCGTCGACGAATCCGACGCGCCCCTACACCGTCAACACGCTCGACGAACATCTCGACATGCTGATGGTGTGTCATCACCTCGATCCGTCGATTGCGGAAGACATCGCGTTCGCCGAATCGCGCATCCGCCGCGAGACGATTGCAGCGGAAGACATCCTTCACGATCTCGGCGCGCTGTCGATGCTGTCGTCGGATTCGCAGGCGATGGGCCGCGTGGGCGAAGTGATCATCCGCACGTGGCAGACCGCGCACAAGATGAAGGCGCAGCGCGGCGCGCTGCCCGAAGACAACGCGCGCAACGACAACTTCCGCGCGAAGCGCTATGTCGCGAAGTACACGATCAACCCGGCGCTCACGCACGGCATCGCGCATGAAGTCGGTTCGATTGAGCCCGGCAAATGGGCCGATATCGTGTTCTGGGAACCGGCGTTTTTCGGCATCAAGCCCGCGTTGATCCTCAAGGGCGGCATGATCGCGATGGCGCAGATGGGCGACCCGAACGCGTCGATTCCGACGCCGCAGCCCGTCCACTATCGCGAGATGTTCGCCACACGCGGGGGCGCATTGGGCCGCACGTCGTTGACGTTTGTGTCGCAGATGGCGCTCGATGCGGGCGTCGCCGAGCGTTATGGCTTGAGCAAGCGTATCGTTGCAGTGAAGAACTGCCGCAGCGTCACGAAGGCGCACATGATCCACAACGCGTGGCAGCCGTCGATCAGCGTCGATCCCGAGACATATCAGGTGATCGCCGATGGGCAGTTGCTGACCTGCGAGCCGGCAAAAGTCCTGCCGATGGCGCAACGCTATTTCCTGTTCTGACATGCGAACGATCGACAAACTGCTGGGCGCTCATATCAAGCTCGCGCCCGTTCTCATCAAACGCGCGCCGACGCTGACGCTCGCGTTCGACGCGCGCTGCAAGAGCCGTCTTGCCGCCACGCTCGATAGCGGCGAAGAGGTCGCGCTGCTGCTGCCGCGCGGCACCGTGCTGCGCGACGGCGATGTGCTCGTCGCCGACGACGGCGGCCTCGTGCGCGTTGTCGCGGCGCCTGAGTCGGTGCTCTACGTGCGCGCGAAAGATGTGCTGACGTTGACGCGCGCCGCGTATCACCTCGGCAACCGGCATACGCCCGTCGAAGTCGGCTCGGACTATCTGAAGCTCGAATACGACCCGGTGCTCGCCGATATGCTCAAGCGCCTGGGCGCACTCGTCGATCAGGTCGAGATGCCGTTCCAGCCGGAGACGGGTGCATATGGCGGCGGGCATCGGCATGGGCATGACGAGACCTTCGCCGAGGACTATGCACTAGCGCAGCAGGTCTATGGTGAGCATCATGGGCATGCACATTCGCACGATCATGGGCATGAGCATCACGACCATGCACACGGTCATGCGCATTCGCATGACCATGCTCACGATCACGATCATGACCACAGCGAGTGCGGTCACGATCATGGCCACGGTCATCACCATGCGCATCGCTGAACTGACCGCACTGTTGCATCTCGCGTCGCCGGCTTTGCCGATCGGCGCGTTCAGCTATTCGCAGGGACTCGAAGCCGCGATCGAAGCGAAGCTCGTCACCGATGCCGATACGGCGTGTGCGTGGATCAAAAGCGGCCTCTCGAACGTGCTGGCGCACGGCGAGTTGCCGTTTCTCGCGCATCAGATCGAGCGCTGGCGCGCGCATGATGCCGCTGCGTTGATGCAGGGTAATCGCGAATTTCTCGCGAGCCGCGAATCGATGGAATTGCGGCGCGAAACGGAGCAGATGGGCTGGTCGCTGCGGCAGTTGTGTGCGTCGCTCGAATGGGGCGACGCCGACCGACGCGCGACGCTCGCATCGATGACGCCGATTGCACAGCCGACGGCCTTCGCGTTCGCCGCTTTCGCGCACGACGCCGCCACGGATGCCGCCCTCGCCGCGTATGCGTTCGGCTGGGCCGAGAACCAGGCCGCCGCCGCGTTGAAAGCCGTGCCGCTAGGTCAGCTTGCGGGGCAGCGGATCATCGTTGCGCTGCGCGAGCCGATCGACGCCGCTGTCCGGCAGGCACTCGCCACTTCACCGGATGACATCAACACCTTCGCGCCGCAACTTGGCATTTTGTCGGCGCGTCACGAGTCGCAGTATTCGCGGCTTTTCCGCTCATAGCCTTTTGCTTTTTGACGATCAGAACATGAACGCTCCTCATCCGATGCAACGCACGAAGAAACTGCCGCCGCTGCGCGTGGGCGTTGGCGGGCCTGTCGGCTCTGGCAAGACGACGCTGCTCGAAATGCTGTGCAAGGCGATGCGGGACAAGTACGACCTCGTCGCGATCACCAACGATATCTATACGAAAGAGGATCAGCGCCTGCTGACGGTGGCGGGCGCGCTGCCGGCCGAGCGCATCATGGGGGTCGAGACGGGCGGCTGCCCGCATACGGCGATACGCGAGGATGCGTCTATTAATCTCGAAGCTGTTGACCGGATGCTGACGCGCTTTCCTGATGCCGATATCGTTTTTATCGAGTCGGGTGGCGATAATCTCGCGGCTACTTTTAGTCCGGAGTTGTCGGACTTGACCATCTATGTGATTGATGTCGCAGGCGGTGAGAAGATTCCTCGCAAGGGCGGGCCTGGGATTACGAAGTCGGATTTGCTTGTTATCAATAAGACCGATCTTGCGCCGATGGTCGGGGCGAATCTTGAGGTGATGGCTTCGGATGCCGCTAGGATGCGCGGCGCGCGGCCTTTTGTGATGTGTAATTTGAAGGCGCTTGACGGGCTGGATCGGGTGGTTTCGTTTATTGAGGAGAAGGGGTTGTTGAGGGTGTGAGGGGTTTTTGTCTGCGACGCTGAGTGGTTTGTTTTGCCTCTGCGTTGGCAGCTGTGTTTTGGCTTCGCGCTTCATGCGTTGCCGTTCCGTGTTTTGGCCTTTGCGCTGGCATCCGCGCTTTGCCTTCGTGCTTCAAGCGTCGCCCCTGTGCGGGGCGGCACCTACTTTTCTTTGCCGCCGCAAAGAAAAGTAGGCAAAAGAAAGCGGCTCACACCGCTAATTCTTGTGTTTGCCTGAGGGCCCTCAAAGGGTCTTACGCTTCGCACGGCAGCCTTTCTGTTTGCGTGCGTTGCCAACGCTTCGAATGAACGCCTCACCCACTTCGAATACCCGTACTCGGGCCAGCAGCAGCGAATGGTATGTGCCGCCCAGGTGGCAAACTGTGTGTAGGTTGTCGCTTCGTACAGGGTAGCGCTCTTACAGGGTGGAACGCATGCGCTATCGGTCCGAAGTGTGGCGTGCGAGGCACTACGGCCGACACACAGTTTGCCACCTGGGCGGCCGTGGACTATCTGGCACGGCATGATGTAGCGTGGGTGCGTGAAGCGGGTGAGGCGCACCGCAAGAGCGCTGGCAACGAACATGGGTCACGTGATTGCCGTGTGAAGCGTAAGAACCTTTGGGGGCCCTCAGGCAATGAGAGATGTTGGCGGTGTTAGCCGCTTTCTTTTGCCTACTTTTCTTTGCGGCGGCAAAGAAAAGTAGGTGCCGCCCCGCACAGGGGCGACGCGTGAAGCACGAAGGCATAACGCGGATGCCAGCGCAAAGGCAAAAAAAACCAAACCCAACGTCGGGACGACAAAAACGAAGATGCCAGCGCAGAGGCAACAAAACCCAAAAGCGGCCAGCCGCTTCAGGCTGACAACAACGTCGTCAGCACACTGACCGTCCGCGCAGTGGCCCCCCGATGCCTCGCGGCAAACGCAGAAGCCGCCCCACTCATGGCCACCCGCCGCGCCTTATCCTCAAAAAGCTCGCGCAGCACGCGCCCCAAGTCCGCAGGGTCTTTCACCTGCACACACGCACCAGCAGCCACAGCATCCGCCGTCGCCTGCGTGAAATTGAACACATGCGGCCCGATCAACACAGGGACACCCACACCACATGCCTCGATCAGATTCTGCCCGCCCAACGGCAGCAGACTGCCGCCAATGAACGCCACATCCGACGCCGCATAGTAAGCACCCAACTCGCCCATCGAATCGCCGAGCAACACCTTCACGTCACGCGGCAAATCAGGCACAACAATTTCACCAGCAGCAGCCGCGCCCGCAGGCGCCCATGCCGAACGGCGCACACACCGCAAACCCTTCTTCTCGACCAATGCCGCAACCTCATTGAAACGCTGCGGATGACGCGGCACGAGAATGAGCAACGCATCGTCAACGCCAAGCGCGGCGAACGCCTGCAACACCAGTTCCTCTTCGCCCTCGCGCGTGCTCGCCGCAACCCACACCGGACGCGTACCGATAGCCGCGCGCCACGCTTGCCCGCGCGCCGCGAGTTCCGGAGGCGTGCTCATGTCGAACTTCAGATTACCGAGCACGGCAACATTGCGCGCGCCCAGCGCGGAGAGCCGCGTCGCATCCGAAGGACTCTGCGCCAGCACCCGCGCAAACCCGCCAAACACGCCACGCGTCGCACTGCCAAACTTCGCCGCGCGACGGTACGAACGCTCCGACATCCGCGCATTCGTCAGCACCAGCGGCACGTCGGCGCGGCGGCATTCGTCGATCAGCGTCGGCCACACTTCCGTTTCCATCACGAGACCGACGGACGGTCGCCACGCCTTCAGAAAACGCCGCACCGCGCGCGGCATGTCGTACGGAAGATAGCAGCGCAGCACGCGATCGGCGAAGATCTGCTCGCCCGTCGCGCGGCCGCTCGGCGTCATGTGCGTGAGCAAAATGCGCGCGTCGGGTCGCGCCTTGAGCAGCGCCTCGATGAGCGGCTGCGCGGCGCGCGTCTCACCGACCGACACGGCATGGACCCAGATTAGCGGCGTATCGTCCTCCGGCACGCGGCCGCGCACGAAACCGAAACGCTCGCCGATATGCTCGCGATAGCCGCGCTCCTTGCGCGAACGGATCAGAAGACGCAGCACCGCAAGCGGCGCGATCAACCACCACAGCGTGTTATAGATGGCCCTCAGCATCGGGCCTCCATGCGCGGCATCAGGAACGGCATGGAGACAGCCGCGCCTGCGGCGCCTCGCACTACATTCGCGGGAAACAGCAGGACGCCGCTCAAACCAGCGCCCTGCCCTTCAGGCGTTCGAGAATGCCAAGCGGCGCACACTCCGGCTGCGCCATCGACTTGACGGGCAGGAAGAACGTCTGCTCCATCATGAACTGGCCGGACATCACCGCATGCGACGTCTGATCCGAGAAGCACACCCACACACATCCCGGCGGGAACGGCATCGTCACTTGCGGCGACGCCTTCTGATAGTCGAGATCGGCCTTCATGCCGTCGTGCAGGTTCAGCATCAGATGGTCGTACTCGCTGCGCGGCGACTTGGTCACATGCAGCAGATTCAGCAGCCATGCCGAGCCGGGCATCTGCGGTTTGATACGCGGCAGGAAGCGCTTCGCCATATCCTCGAATGGCTCGCCGACGCGCCACACGCGCGGCGCGCCGTTCGGATTGATGTTCGTGAACACGCGCAGGATGCGCTCGCCATAGTTGGGACGCGACGGGAATGCGTCGACGTGCAGGCGGCTATCGTCCTTGCGCCACGACGTCTCGCGCGTCTCCACCTGATGCAGCCGCAAGCTGGTCGGCGCGACGCGCAGCTTGCCCTTGTACTCGGGAAACAGCCCGTCGACGAGCGATCGCGCATTCGATTGATAGCGCGCAATCAGCGCGCGCACAGCCGATTGCGTCACGGCATCGCCCAGCACGCCATGCAGCGCGCCGCCGTTCGGCTCGAGACTGATGTTCTTGCGGTTCGGATCGGCCAGCGCGGGATCGAGTAGCGCGCGTTCGCCGCCCTCGATCGCAAAAGCGAGATTCGGGAAATACAGCACCTTGCCGCGCTCGACGCCCGCGAGCAGCATCTCGCGCGGCATCGACAAACCCTGGCCGTGCCAGTCGGCGCTCGGTACTTCGATGATCTGGGATTCGTTCATGATCGCCTTTCAAAAGCGGATAAAGCTGGGCGCACTTTGCGGCCGACGGCGGCTGACGTTCCCTGAAGGTGGCCGCCGCGCATCCGGCATAGACCTGATTATGGGCCTCGGAATGTGTCGAGCGGCTGCTGGCGTCGCTCGCGCGGCGCTGGCAATCGGCATCCCAGGATGCCCGTGCCGCCATTGCCACACCGCGTCACAGCAGGCCGAATTCCGCCAGCGCGGACTTTACCTGCTGCAGCGTCGGCGGCTGGCCAGCCGTGCCGAGATTCACGACGTTCGGCGACCAGTAGCCGCCCGTGCGCCATGAAGTGGCGAAATTGTACAACTCGACCGTCGGGCGTTTCAGCGCGGCGGCGATATGAACCAGACCTGTATCAACTCCGACCGTCGCCGCCGCACCCTCGATCAGGCCGACGACGGCGGGCAGCGACAGCTTCGGCGGCACGATTGCGGCTGCGCCGAACTCTTTGGCGAGACGCTCGCTCGTCGCGCGCTCTTCGTCGCTGCCCCACGGCAGCACGATCGACGCGCCGCGCCGCACGAGCGACTGCCCCAGCTCGATCCACGCGGCATCGGGCCATTGCTTGTCCGCGCGAGACGTGGCGTGAACGAAAACCACGTAAGGCACGGGAAGATTCAGTTGCGCTTCGGACAACGCGAGCGCCGCGCGCTGCGTGTCGAGGCCGAAGTCGATCTCGTCGGTGGGCTGCGGCGTTGGGTCGCCGAGCGCTGCCGCGACCAGCTGCCGCGTGCGCTCGACCACGTGCGTGCGCGGCGGGATGGGCACCGACCGGTCATAGAAGAAGCGCACAGGCCATTCGTAGCCTGCACCGTCCGTGCGATTGCCGAGACCGACGAGCGGCCCGCGCGCCATCTTCGCGACCCACGCGGTTTTGATGAGCCCCTGGCAGTCGATCACGAGATCGTAGTTTTCGGCGGCTAGCGCGCGGCGGAATGCGCTGATTTCGCGCCAGTTATCGACGGAGAGGATGCGCTTGCGCCAGCGCCGCAGCGACACGGGAATCGCGCGCCGGACGCCTTCGACCAGTTCGACCAGTTTGACGAAGCTCTCCTCGACGAGCCAGTCGATCTGCGCATCGGGATGGCGGCGGCGGATGTCGGCGATGGCCGGCATGTTGTGGACGACGTCGCCTAGCGACGACACTCTCACGATTAGTATCTTTTGCGCGCTCAAGAAAGGGAGAATGCCAGCTGAACTGGCGTCAGGATGCATGGAAAGGACGCAATTTTAGCGCGCCCGACGCAAATAACATGAAAAAACGCGGCGCGGTAAGCATACCTTGCGCCGCGTCGGGTTCTGCACCGCAGGCCGGCTGTGTGCAGACTATAGACGACCAAGGACGGCTATGGCACATAACCGTCCCGGTATCGGGAGAGGATCAGAACGGCAGTTTCGCGTCCGCTTTCTCCGCGAGGATCACGCGGCGGAAATCTTCCTGGATACGCTTGAGCGCCGCGTCGTTGTCGGCCTCGAATCGCATCACGACGACGGGCGTCGTGTTCGACGAACGCGCAAGGCCGAAGCCATCCGGATACTCGACGCGCAGACCATCAATAGTCACAACCTGGTCGGCATCAGGAAACGTCGCACTCTTCTGCAAACGCGCGATCAGCTCAAAATTCTCGCCTTCCTGAAGCTTCAACTGCAGTTCCGGCGTGGAGTGCGAATTCGGCAGGTCATTGAGCAGCTTGCTCGGATCCACCACACGGGCAAGAATTTCCAGCAACCGCGCACCGGTATAAAGCCCGTCATCAAACCCATACCAGCGGTCCTTAAAGAACACGTGACCGCTCATCTCACCCGCCAGCGGGGCGCCCGTCTCCCGCAATTTCGCCTTCACGAGCGAATGCCCCGTCTTCCACATCAGCGGCTCGCCGCCCTTCTCCTTCACCCACGTCGCCAGATTGCGCGTGCATTTCACGTCATAGATGATCTGCGCGCCCTTGTTGCGCGACAACACCTCTTCGGCAAACAGCATCAACTGGCGATCCGGATAAATGATCTGGCCATCTTTCGTGACCACGCCCAGGCGGTCGCCGTCACCATCGAACGCAAACCCGATCTCAGCATCCGTTTCCTTCAGCGCGCGGATCACGTCCTGCAGGTTTTCCGGGTGTGCCGGGTCCGGGTGGTGATTCGGGAAGTTGCCGTCGATCTCCGTGAACAACTCGACCAGCTCGCAGCCCAGCGCCTTGAACAGACGCGGCGCGAGGCCGCCCGCAACGCCGTTGCCCGTATCGACGACCAGCTTCAGCGGCCGCGCGAGCTTGATGTCGCTCGTGATGCGCTCGAGATACGCATCGGCGATGTCGTAGTCCTGATAAGTGCCGCTGCCGCTTTCAAAGCGGTTTTCGGTGATGCGCTTGTACAGGCCCTGAATCTGCTCGCCGTAGATGGCCGCGCCGCGCAGCACCATCTTGAAGCCGTTGTAGTCGGGCGGATTGTGGCTGCCCGTGACGACGATGCACGAATCGACGCGGCGCTCGCCGCTGTCGAGCTTGAGCGGCACGCTGGCCGCAAAATAACCGACGGGCGTCGGCACCATGCCGACGTTGACCACGTCGACACCCGCCGCGCGCAGCCCGTCCGACAGCGCCTGGATCAGTTCGGGACCGGATAGCCGGCCGTCGCGCGCGACGACGACGGCATCGCCGCCCTGTGCGCGCACTTCGCTGCCGAATGCGCGACCGATGGAACGCGCGGTTTCGGCGTCGAGCGTCTTGCCGATCACTCCGCGGATGTCATATGCCTTGAATATGGATTGCGAGATCATGGATTGGCTCACTTACGTGCAATGGAAAATTTGGATGACACAGCGTGGTCATGGCACTGTGCCTTGCCGGAAGCGGTCCGGATACAACTTATAATTGCGCTTTTCAGCGTCGCCTTACTGGCACCATTCTAATGCTTAGATGCCCCGGGCTCACAAAGTTGCCGCATCGTTCGTTCGGTTGGGCACGCCAAGTTACAGACTACACGCACCTCCCGTGCCCGCAGACAGCAAACGGTCACCATACGGAGGCCCGCGCTTAAGCGTTTTACGAATCCCGACGGCACGCGCACTGCCGCAAACCTTGTCTGGCCTGGTCTCGAGCGTCTCAGGCAGATCGGCGTGGCGATCACGGACAGCAGCTTGCCGGCGCGCTACTTCGGTCGCGATCTGTTTGGCAAATGGCAATACGCCAATACGCTTTTGCTCCTCCTGTCGCCGATTACATGGGTCTGTGGCGCGGAAATCCTTGTGCCGACCATCGTCCATCGGCAGAAGAACCGCTCGGCAGCGCCTTCGCGTTGCGGCTCTCTGTGTGGGCGGCGCTGCTGCTGCCGTGGGCGGGCATTCTGCGGGCACAGCGGCGGGCTTCATCGATCCGCTCGTCGGCGCGAGCCTGGCCGGGCTCGCCGTCACAGGGGCGGCTGAACAACGGATGCGAAATCGCCCTAGGCGGCCTTAACACCGCGCGTGAAGAAACTGCTTGACGTGTCCCATGCGATTGACATTTAATCAGCGCACCGTTCGCTCACGTCACGAGCATCGACCTATCCAGCCCCTTCTTGGGGTTAGGGGGCGTTTCCGCCCAAAATTGTGTGAGATGCTGATCTGGCCGTCCAAGGTTAGACCAAAGAATGTAATGCTCCCTCGGGGAGTCCGCCCGGTAAGCAGCTTTTTTTCGCCGACCGGACGGGACATCGCGTGCCTGTGACCGCACGCGTTTCCAGCTCGCTTCGTATTGTTCACGCCTCCTGGTTCGACAAACCTGGGGCCGAGCGTGCGTGCCATTACCTACTCTTCTTAAGTCCTTACGCCGGTACTGACTGGCTACACCCCGAGGGCGCTGAAAATCCATTGAAAATCTCGTGTCGCAAGACGCGGGCAACGGATATGGATTACTTAAAAGAAGGCTTTCCCTGCTTCGGGCCGGACTATTGGCCAGCGGACTGCTGTTTATAGGCGATTAGCCATTTGCCCATCGTTTTTTACCCTTGCGGGAGTCAAGCTCTCCCCGAAGGGTCGTGCTGCTTTTCGCGCGGAATGCACTTTTTCGCACGCGAGAGCAACACACGTTACTTCTCCCAGTGAGAAGGGGGCCTATCCGAAGGCATGAGTTGCTTCCCGGTGCGACCGGGATCACTCGCATGCCTCAATTGTCCGCTTGCGGACGGTAGCAGCCTTCCTTTGCGTCTTGAAACGGTCGACCTCACCGATCGTTTCGGTCTGCGACGCGCCGCTCTGGCGCACATCAATCCTTTCACACACCATCAAACGCGATCTCGGCGTGACGTGCTCACCCGAGAATCCGCCCACCTCGCGCTCGCCCTCAAGCGAGCCGTCATTGCCCACGTGCTGCATGCACGCGAATACGGTTGAACATCGAATGCACCGCCATGCGATGCGCGGTGTTCAACCCACCCCGGGCTCTCTCTTCCAGCGCAGACCTTTCCACCGGTGCCATCCGGGGACCATCAGCTAAACCGCCTCTGCCCGTCTCTTTGCACTCCCGCATGCCAGCAGATCAACGTCGCGCCCTCGTTGAACCTGCCCGTTTCACTCACGTGTCTCTTTAGACACGTCGCCATCGCAACCGATGGCAACAGGGCGCCCTCATTCGCGTCCCCGCGCGCGCGTGAGGTCAGGTACAGGCGGAACAACCAGCCACAGGAAAGGAGTGCTATGGGTCGAAGATCAACAGGCGTAAACCATGCCGCACAGATGAGCCGCGAAGCCGGCGGAAGCAAAGACTCGCAGAAGCACCGTCGCTTGCACTGGAGCGAGTTTTCGCGTTTCGCGGCCCGGATTGGTCACACGCTGGAAGCCGTCAACGAAGCGGAAGACTGGATGCTCGAGTTTTTTGTCTGGTTTCTGGTTGCAGGGGCGATGAAGCCTGGCACGCTCGCAAACTATCGAGCGTCGCTCTCAGTGATACAGGATACGGCCGGACAGGATATATCCCGCTCAACCCGCAGCCGGGCCCTCCAACTTGAGCGACGGGATCGGCATGGCAAGCACCGTGCTCGCACGCCGCAGGAGTTCAGCGAACTGCTCGCCGCGGCACAGAAGCTCGATGACGGTGTCGTGCACGTGATTCGCCTGATGCGTTGGCTGGGACTTCGCATGCGCGAAGCACTCATGTGCGGCAAGTCGCTGGAAACCTGGCGAGATCTGATCCTGCAGGGTAATCGACGTCTGCCCATCGAGCGCGGCGCCAAGAACGGGCGTCCGCGTCGTACCGAGGTGCTCATCGATCACGTCGAGGAAACGCTCGACGCGATCAACGCAGCGCTGGCGTTCTGCCGCAGTCGCGACTTTGAACTGATCACCGGCTGCAACGATGACCTCAAAAGCGCAAAGGCCCGCCTGAAGTCTCGCTTTGACCAATTACCGATGCGTAAGGAGCTCGGAAGTCACAGCCTGAGATTTACCTATGCAGTCGATTTTGGCAATGCCGCACTCGATCGCGGGATGCCGCCCGTCGAGGTACTGGCCCAACTATCGGACCGCCTTGGGCACGGTCCGTCACGCGTGAAGATGATCCTCGAAGTTTACTGTTGGCAGATCAGGCACCGGTTTCCCGAAAAGATGCAGTTACCCAACGACTTCGTACCTTTGGAGAAAACACACAAAAGAAACCGCTTAATGCCTGCAATGGCCGGCACGGCCGACCAGGCGCAGCTTGGCAATGGTGCCGAACATAGGCGTCGATGGCCGGCGCGCGGACGCCGCGCCCGGACGAACCACTCAACCTTTCAACCGTGAGTGCAATTTTTAATAATTAGCATGACGAATCGACCAACCACCAACCACGATCCATCTGTCTAAGGAGGTAAACAAGAAGTGTCGGAATCCAGACTCTCAGAGGAAGCTCGCATTGCACTATCCCGGTACAGCAGCGACAAAGCAGCCCAGACACTGCTGCCGTTATGGCTCCAGTTCGAAGCTTTTTTGCAATCGCGCGGCACGTTGCCATCTTCCATCCCTGACATTCCGGAGGAATCGCTTCGCGCGTACGCGACGTCTCTCGACTACCGGGATTGGCACGTCGATGACGCCCTTGTCGCCCTGAGCGCCGTGCTTCTCGTGTGCCTGCACGCGAGCTACAACGCCAAGATCTTGCGCTCCATTGTGATCCCGCGCATTCGTCGCCCCGTCCAGAATCGCCAATGGGATGCATTCCGCGTTCGAACGTACCAACCGCTCGAGTACTCGCAACTCGCCCGAAGTCGCAGACGCCGGACCAAGCACGAAGTGTGCGCCAGCGATCCAGCTCGCATCGAAGACTCCGTCACCTAAGCACCAACGCATTAACGCATTCGGTACATCCACCAACAAACCTTGCAGGAACGAGAATGACTCATCTGATTGTGGCTCACTTTCAAAGCTCGAACAGCGCAGCGCAAGCATCGGCGGCGCAAATCCTTCACGCACAGACGGGGGGTTTGCTCCTGAAACCGGGCCCGCTCGATGGACACGGTGAGCACGTGAACAACAACGCACGTCTGACAGAAAGCGAAAATGCGCTTCAGGATCATTACTGCACCATGATGACTTCCCCGCGCGGAGGCATCATCGATGTCCCGACTGAGCATCGGAACGCCATGATCGCGTTTATCCAGTTGAGGCGTCACGTTCTTACCGAACTGAAAACGATCATTGTCTCGGTGTCCCCGGATACTGCGTCACAGCAGGCTGCCGTAGAAACGCTCACCGAGATTTGCGCGGCGGGCGTGGTTCCGGCCTGCATCCGGATTCTCGCTACCGACGTTCCGGCAAACGCCCGGTTCGACGACGTCTATCCGCCAGTCGTTGAATACGCCCGTGAAGCCCAAATCACGGTAATGCCCGAGGCTGTGCTCCCGGTGTCAACATCTTTCTCGAAGGCGCAACAATTCAAGATGCCGATCGCCGCTGTCTTGAACCGCGCGGTCGATTTCGAGACGGAATTGACCTCTGCGAGGGTCAATGGTGCGCCTGAAAAGATCATGCATGCGCTCGCTCATAAGGTAATCGCCCAGCGCGATCTGCTGGGCACTGCTGATGCGTTCAAACGCGTCGCCGGCACACTCGGACTACCGTGCATTTCGCAGGACGAATGGCGTGCCGAATGCGTGCCAACTGCGAACCGCAAACGCGCGAGGACAGAGCCGCTCGATTAAGGGCGTTTACTACGCCTCCGAGTAACGAAGCTGCAAGGCGGATCAACGGCCCACTTCCACTCAAGGACCGTTGATCCGCGCGACTACTCGGCCGCCGGTCGCCGATGGCGCGACTTCAGGAACACACTAACCGGCATTTTGCCAGCATCGGCCGAGGCAAAACAGCTTTGTCATCGGTGCGGGGACGCGAGAGAGCGCAAGGCAACCCCAACGTCCTCCAGCGTAACGGTACTTGAGCCGTCACGCAGATACCGAAGAGCAGCAAGATCAAGGATTCGTTTCAATACGGCATCCGTATCCGAGAGAAATCGATCCTGCAATGCGTTGGCTACACAGTCAGCGGTGTGGCGGGAGATTGGGAAGGCCTCGCCCGACATCGTTCTGAGTTTCGTACGGACATAGGAGGCGATCCACGTGTCCCGTCCGTCGGCGAGTCCCACCACGCAGGTGCGGCAATTGGAGCAACGCGCCGCTCGCAAGAGCCCTTTCTCTTGTATGGATGCGGCAATCATGTGTTTCCGGCCACAGTGCTGTCCGCGCGCTCCGTGCGCAAGCGTCTCCACACTGCATTGGCATACGGCACACATGGGACTCTGGTCACGCTGGCACGAGGGTGCTTCATCACTCGTCATCTCAACTCTCCTGGTTAATGAGTTCAGCGATCGGCTCTTTCCGGAGGACGTTCGCCAAACCAGTCTCCACTCGAAATCGCAAAGTCAAGTCACGCCGGTGGAGATCGGCAGGACGCCCATGGAGGTTCAACTCAGAAGACTGCGACGTGACGCCCAGACAAGACGGGCTACGCATGGACGATTGCCAGTGGCCCACCGTCGGCGAATCGAATGACAAAGTGCGCGTCGGGATCCGGCATCGCATTGAAGCGCGACGCTTCGCCTCCTCTTATCCCCAATCACAGTGGCGGCGCAGCAACCGTCCCGTTCGCGAATGACGGGCTGCCGCTCACCGGGTCCTTTCGTGCGCCATGGACTCACCACCGCCCGCGTGCCCGGCAACCTCGTCAAGCGCACGATGTTCAAGACCCAGCGCGCTGTCGCGGCGCCAAACACTCCCGTTGAAATCACGAGCACGGCAGTGAGCGAGGGAATGCCGCCCATCTTCTCGGCGACGACCATGGCGATGAGCGTCGTGACCGACCTCGGTGCAAGCGACGCAATCATTTGATGCGAGGCGCCGAAAAGCTTGGCAGTACCCACCGCCGAGACGATCGCCGTGAGCGAGCCGGCCGCTAGACCGCAGAGGGGCGATAGCGTCCCGCCCTTGAACTTGTCCCACGACCGCCACAGCCGCAACGGAAGTGCAACCGTCGCGGGCCCGAGCAGGAAGTGGACGAACTGCGCGCCATCAGAATAGGTGCGATATGGCGTACGGGTGATCTTCAGCGCGGCAACGACGATCGTCACCGCGATCAGCACCAGGTTGGCAATCGGATTGTGCTTCGCGCGCGCATAAATGCTCAGCGCGATCAGACAGGCGATGACCGTGACAGTGAGGCCGAGCAGCGTCGAGGAGGGAAGGCAGTCCCAAAATTTGATCGACACGGTACCGTCAACGCGCCGTGCCCTGCCGGAAGCGGTCCGGATTCAACTTATAATTGCGCTTTTCAGCGACGCTTTACTGGCGCCATTCTAATGTTTCGACGCCCCGCGCTCACAAAGTTGCCGCATCAAACCCTCGGCCGGGCACGCCAGCTTACCGACGATATGCGCCCTTCGTGCCCGCAAACTGCAAACGGACACCATGCGGATGCCGGCGCTTAAGCGTTTTACGAATCCCGACGTCACGCGCGCTGTCGCAAACCTTGTCTGGCTTGGCCTCGAGCGCCTCACGCAGATCGGCGTGGCGATCGCAATCAGCGGCGTGCTGGCGCGCTACTTCGGTCCCGACGTGTTCGGCAAATGGCAATACGCCAATACGCTTTTGCTCGTCCTGTCGCCGATTACATGGGTGTGCGGCGCGGAGATTCTCGTGCCGACCATCGTACATCGTCCGCCTGAACAACTCGGCACCGTGCTCGGCAGCGCGTTCGCGTTGCGGCTCTCGGTGTCGGCCGTCGCGCTTTTGCTGACCTGGGCGGGGATCGCGGCGGGCGTCACCGATCCCCTCGTCGGCGCGATGCTCGCCGGGCTGGCCGTCACGATGCTGTTTCGCGAGCCGTTCGTCGGCGTGATCAACGCGTGGCTGCAAAGCATGACCTACAGCAAGCCGCAGTTGCTCACCAGCATGACGACGGCCATCGCGAAGGCCGTGCTCGTCTGGCTGCTGGTGCGCGCAGCCACTGCGCCGTCGCGCTTCGGCTGGCTGTGGGCGCTCGAATCGGCCGTGATCGGCGCGGTGCTGGTCGTCTATTTCATGCAAAGGCACGGCGGCAAGCTGGGCTGGCGCGTGGACCGCGCGCTGTTTCGCCATTTCGCGACGGCGGGCACCGTGTTCTGGCTCGGGCTGATCTGCATGTACCTGTTCCTGAAGCTCGACCGCCTGATGCTGGAACGCGCAATCTCGTTCGCCGACCTCGGCCGCTACTCGGCCGCGCAACAGCTCAACGAAAACTGGATCACGCTCGCGCTGATGCTGGCGCAAACGCTTGCGCCCGCCTTCGTTTACCGCGTCCAGGACGCCGCGCAACTGCGCCGCAACATGTTGCGGCTCACGGCGATGACAGCGGTCCTGATGATCGCCGGCGCGTTCGTGCTGGATCTGCTCGCGGGCTTCATCATCCGCCGCGTGTTCGGGCCGGATTTCGAAGAAGCCGTCGATATCTTCCGCTGGGCCGTGTGGCTGTCCGTTCCCGCCGGCATCGAGGCAATCGGCAACCTGGTGGTCCTGAAGTATCAGGCGAAGTTCGTCTTGCTGTCGAAGTGGCTGCTGGCGCTCGCCGTCGCATGCATCGTCAATCTGCTGGCGATTCCGCGTTTCGGCGCGTATGGCGCGTTGATCGGCCTTGCCGTCGGCTATCTGGCCGCGGCGTCCGTCAATTTTTATTACATCCGTTACAAGCTGCGTCCATGACGTCTTCTTCATTCACGCCGCCAGTGGGCACTGCGCCGCTCGACGACGTCGCCGTGCTGATACCCGCCTACAACGGCCAAGCGGACGTCGAGCGCACGCTGGCCTCGTTCAGCGAAGACGCGCGCATCCACGTGCTGATCGTCGATGACGGCAGCACGCCGCCCATCGTCGCGCCCGCGCTGCCGAACCTGTCGATAGAAGTGCTGCGCATGCCGAAGAACGGCGGCATCGAACGCGCGTTGCAGGCGGGGATCGAAGCGCTCGATGCACGCGGCTTTCGCTACGCCGCGCGCATCGACGCCGGCGACCTGACCGTGCCGCAGCGGCTCGCGCGACAGCGCGCGTATCTCGAAGCACATCCGCAGGTCGCGGGGCTCGGCATG
This sequence comes from Paraburkholderia steynii, assembly GCF_900100565.1. Lineage (NCBI taxonomy): Bacteria > Pseudomonadati > Pseudomonadota > Betaproteobacteria > Burkholderiales > Burkholderiaceae > Paraburkholderia > Paraburkholderia steynii. The sequence goes on from NZ_FNDI01000011.1 coordinate 245,705, forward strand.
CGGACACAGGTGGTCTCGCGCGACGGCCAGCCGCTCTTCATGCTGACGCCGCCCATCGAGCCGCGCACGATCCGCCGCGTGCGCTTCATGCGCGCGTGTTTCGTGCATCCGTCGATGATGCTGCGTATCGACGCCGTGCTCGCCGTGGGTAACTATCGCGAAGCTTACAAGGCGGCTGAAGATCTCGATCTGTTCCTGCGCCTGATGGAACGTTACGACTGCGCGAACCTGCCCGAACTCGGCCTGTATTACGAGTTGAACGAAGGCGGCATCAGCGCGACGAAGCGGCGGCGCCAGATCTCCTCGACGCTGCGTTTGCAGATGCGCTACTTCAACGTACTGAATCCATACGACTGGCTAGGTCTCGCGAAGAATCTGCTGCACTTCGTCACGCCTTACCAGACGCTTCAACGCGTGAAGAAACGGCTCTACGCGCCGCGCGCGAGCCTCTAAAAACCGCCCGATCCAACACGCAACGCAAGCATGAAGCAACCCATCCAATCCGCCGGCGCGCTGCGCATCACGCTCGTCTGCAACACCGCGTTCGCGATTTACACCTACCGGCAAGGGCTGATACGCACGCTCGTCGCGCGGGGTGTCGACGTGACGGTGATCGCGCCGCGCGACCGCACCTTCGATCTGCTCCAGCAGATGGGCTGCCGCTGCATCGAGTTGCATGTCGCATCGAAAGGCACGAATCCACGCGACGATCTGCGCACGCTGTGGGCGCTGTACCGGCTGTATCGCGAGATCCGTCCGCATGTCGTGTTTCACTACACGATCAAGCCGAACATCTACGGCACGATCGCGGCAAAACTGGCGGGCGTCGATTCGGTTGCCGTGACGACGGGCCTCGGCTATGTTTTCATTCAGAAGAGCCGTGCGGCGCAAATCGCCAAGCTGATGTACCGTTTTGCATTCCGTTTTCCGCGCGAAATATGGTTTCTGAATAAGGACGATGAAGCTGCGTTTCGCGACCAGCAATTGCTCGCGCATCCAGAGCGCGCGCGCCTGCTGCATGGCGAAGGCGTGGATCTCGACCAGTTTTCTTTCACGCCACTGCATACGCGTGAAAATAGGCAGGATGCATTTTCTTTTGTATTAATCGGCCGCCTGTTGTGGGATAAAGGCGTGGGCGAATATGTCGAAGCAGCACGGCAATTGCGCGCGAAATATCCACATGCGCGCTTCCAGTTGCTCGGGCCCGTTGGCGTCGACAATCCGAGTGCCATCTCGCAGGCCGAAGTCGACGCATGGGTGCGCGAAGGCGTGATCGACTATCTGGGCGAGGCGCATGACGTGCGCCCGCTGATCGCCGCCGCCGATTGCGTCGTGCTGCCTTCGTATCGCGAAGGCGTGCCGCGCACGCTGATGGAAGCGTCGGCGATGGGGCGGCCCATCGTCGCCACCGACGTGCCCGGCTGCCGCGAAGTCGTCGCGGACGGTGTCAACGGCTTGTTATGCGAGGCGCGTAATGTGGACAGCCTTGCGGCGAAGCTCGCGCAGATGCTCGACATGAGCGACGACGAACGTCGCGCGATGGGCGTGCGCGGCCGCGAGAAAGTCGCGCGGGAATTTGACGAACGGGTTGTCGTCGAACGGTATAAAGGCCTGATCCAGCAGTTGACGGGCACAACACTCTAAAGGGAGCTCAGCATGACCACGAAGGGCACGATTCTGGTAACGGGCGGTGCAGGCTTTATCGGTTCGCACACGTGCGTGGAACTGCTCAACAGCGACTACGACGTGGTCGTGATCGACAATCTCGTGAACAGCAAGCGCGAATCGATTGCGCGCGTCGAGAAGATCACGGGCAAGAAGGTCGCGTTCTACGAAGCGGATGTGCGCGACGAGGCCGTCGTCAACACGATCTTCGACAAGCATCCCATCACGGGCGCGATTCACTTCGCGGCCTTGAAGGCGGTCGGCGAATCGGTGGCGAAGCCGCTCGAGTACTACCGCAACAACATGGACGGCCTGCTCGTGCTGCTCGACGTGATGCGCGCGCGCAACGTGAAGCAGTTCGTGTTCAGCTCGTCGGCGACCGTGTACGGCGTGCCGAAAAGCTCGCCCATCGACGAATCGTTCCCGCTCTCGGCGACCAACCCGTACGGCCAGAGCAAGCTGATCGCCGAACAGATCCTGCGCGACCTCGAAGTCTCCGACGCGTCGTGGCGCATCGCTACGCTGCGCTACTTCAACCCGGTCGGCGCGCATGAAAGCGGTTTGATCGGCGAGGACCCGGGCGGCGTGCCGAACAACCTGATGCCGTACGTCGCGCAGGTCGCCGTCGGCAAGCTGGAAAAGCTGCGCGTGTTCGGCGGCGACTACGACACGCCGGATGGCACGGGCGTGCGCGATTACATCCACGTCGTCGATCTGGCGCGCGGGCATATCGCGGCGCTCGACGCGCTCGTCAAGCACGATGCGAGCTTCGTCGTGAATCTCGGCACAGGTCAGGGCTATAGCGTGATCGACGTCGTGAAGGCCTTCGAGAAGGCATCGGGCAAGCCGGTGCCGTATGAAATCGTCGCGCGCCGCCCCGGCGATGTCGCGCAGTGCTTCGCGAATCCGGCGAAGGCGTTGGAGGTGATCGGCTGGGAGGCGCAATACGGCATCGAGCGCATGTGCGCCGACCATTGGCGCTGGCAGGCGCAGAATCCGCGCGGATTCGAATAAGTCCGCCGCACGAAACAGGCGGGATGCGCATGCGACGCATGCGCGACCCGCCTGTCGATCGGGCCGCCCAGGCGGCCCACCAGCCGCACGGCCCACGCGGGCCAATCCCCCTTCCCCCTCTCCTTTCTGTGCTCCGACGCACAGAAACGTCTCCCATACGCTGCTTCAATGGGCGCTCATACACTGGCGCTGCGTCGTTCACACCGACCCGGCGTCACCGGAGGCACAATGAACGTCATTGCAGAAGCGGCCGCGCAGGATATCCTCGATCACGAGACGCACCTTGCCTGCATCATCCAGCCCGTCGTGCTGGCGGGCGGCTCCGGGACGCGCCTGTGGCCGCTGTCGCGCGAGCAATGCCCGAAACAGCTGATCGGCCTGACGAGCGAGGAATCGCTGCTCGAAGCGACGCTGCGCAGAACCCAGGGTTTGCGCGCGCCGACTCACGAGCATCCCGCGCCGCATATCGTCAGGACACAGCCGACGCTCGTCGTCTGCAGCGAAGAACTGAAGCTGCCGACCAAGGAGCGGCTCGAACGCTGCGCGTGTGAATCGCGCGTCGTGCTGGAGCCGGCGCCGCGCAACACCGCGCCTGCGCTGACGATCGCCGCGCTGGCGGCGCTCGCGGATACCCCGCACGGCGAAGACCCGGTTCTCGTCGTGATGCCCGCCGATCATCTGATCACCGATGACGCCGCCTTCGTCGACACGCTGCAACAGGCCATCCAGCACGCGCTGCGCGATGCGATCGTCACGCTCGGCGTGCCGCCCGAGCGCGCGGAAACGGGCTACGGCTACATCAAGACCGGCCTGCCCGCCGATGGACGCGGCGCGCGCAGCATCGAACGCTTTGTCGAAAAGCCCGCGCAGGAAACGGCGGAACAATACGTCGCCTCGGGCGAATACTGGTGGAACAGCGGCGTGTTCGTGATGCGCGCATCGGTGTGGCTCGCGGCGATCACGGCGTGCCGGCCGGAAATCGCTGCGGCGTGCCGCGCGTCGTACGAACGTGCGAGCATCGCGAGCGACGGCTCGCTGCAGCTCGATCGCGCCGCCTTCGCCGCCTGTCCGAGCGATTCGATCGACTATGCGGTGATGGAACACATCGGCGACGATCCGAAGCTGATGGGCATCATCGTGCCGCTGAGAGCCGGCTGGTCCGACGTTGGCGCGTGGGATGCCGTCTGGAACGTCAGCGCGAAGGACGCCGCTGGCAACGTCGCGCGGGGCCGCGTGCTGCTCGAAGGCACGACCGACACGTACGCGCATTCGGAAGGACGGCTGGTCGCGTGCGTCGGCGTGACGGGCGTCGTGGTGGTCGAGACGGCCGACGCCGTGCTCGTCGCCGCGAAAGACCGCGTGCAGGACGTCAAGGCGATCGTGAACCGCCTGAACGCGGCGAAGAATACCGAAGCAAAGGTGCATCGAAAGGTGGAGCGGCCGTGGGGCTGCTACGACTCGATCGATCACGGCGAGCGCTTCCAGGTCAAGCGGATCGTCGTGAAGCCGGGCGGGCGGCTGTCGCTGCAGATGCATCATCATCGCGCGGAGCACTGGATCGTCGTGCGCGGCACCGCGCGCGTCACACGCGGCGACGAATCGTTCCTGCTGACCGAGAACCAGTCGACGTATATCCCGCTCGGTACGCTGCACCGGCTGGAGAATCCGGGCAAGACGCCGCTCGAACTCATCGAGGTGCAATCGGGCAGCTATCTCGGCGAGGACGATATCGTGCGCTTCGACGATCAGTACGGGCGCACGGGCACCTGAGTTCTAGGCGACGCTCGCACCGGCTTCGAGGCGGAACACCGCGACCGCCTCGCGCAGCACGACGGCCTGCGCTTCGAGCGTCTTCGCGGCCGCCGCGGCCTGCTCGACGAGCGCCGCGTTCTGCTGCGTGACTTCGTCGATCTGGCCGATCGCCTTGTTGATCTGCTCGATGCCGTCGCTCTGCTCGTGCGCGGCGCCTTCGATCTCCGTCATGATGCCCGTCACGCGCTGCACGGAGTTCATCGCTTCCTCCATCGTCTTGCGCGCGTCGGCGACGAGCGTCGCGCCCTGCGCGACCTGCGCCGTCGAGTCGCCGATCAGTTCGCGGATTTCCTTCGCCGCCGAGCCCGAGCGCTGCGCGAGAGCGCGCACTTCGGAAGCGACGACGGCAAAGCCGCGCCCCTGCTCGCCCGCACGCGCCGCCTCGACGGCTGCGTTGAGCGCGAGGATATTGGTCTGAAACGCGATGCCTTCGATGATGCCGATGATCTCCCCAACCTTGCGTGACGACGCGGTGATGCCATCCATCGTCTGCGTCACGCGGGCGACCACGTCGCTGCCGCGCACGACCGTGTCGAGCGCGCCCTGCGCGAGACGGCTCGCGAGCTTCGCGTTGTCGGTGTTCTGCTTGACGGTCGCCGACAGCTCTTCCATGCTCGCCGCCGTCTCCTGAAGCGCGGCTGCCTGCTGTTCGGTACGGCTCGACAGATCCGCGTTGCCGGCGGCGATTTCGTTCGCGCCGAGCGTGATCGAATGGGTGCTGCCGCGCACTTTCGACACCGTGTCGACAAGGCCGTCGCGCATCTGCGAAAGCGCCTGCAGCAACTGGCCCATCTCGTTGCGCGAGCGCACCTTGACGGAGGTCGTCAGGTCGCCTTCCGCCATGCTGCGAAAGTGGCGAATCGTCTGGTTCACCGGCTTCACGACGGCAGACGACAGGCCCGCGCGCGCCAGCGCGCCGACCACGACGGCGGCCACGCCGATCGCGATGAACAGACCCGTCGAGAGTTTGAAACGCTGGCTCAGCTGGCTGGCCTCGCGCTGCCGGTTGTCGGCCTGCGCACGCTTGAGCGCGTCGATCGCCTTTGCGTAGACGCCGTAAAAGCGGTCCGCCGTTTCGCCCTGGATCGTGCGGAACGTGTTGAAGTCGTTGTCGACGAGCGCCTTGTGCTCCGGCTCGATCGCCTGGTTGACGAGTGCGGCGCGCGCCTGCGCAACGGTTTGCGCGAGCTTGCCCTCTTCATCGCTGCCGAACGGCCCCGCCATGTAGACGCGGAAATCCTCGTTCGACGACTCCAGCAGCTTGTGCGCGGCGGCGAGCAGTCCGTCCGTGTCCTTGCCGACGCTAAAAAGCGTCTCGTAGCTGCCGAGCGACAGACGCACCTGCAGGAGTTTTTCCGAGCTCGACGTCAGCGCGTTCATCGCCGCCGATGACTGCTGCACGTTCTGCAGGCCATCGTTGGTGAATTTCAGCGCGCCCCAACCGACGCCGATCACGATCAGGAGAAAGGCCGCGAAAATGCCGATGACGAGCGTCAGTCCTTGCCGGATGGTGATGTTCTTGAGCATGAGTGTCCGTGACGTGCTGTCGGCCAGCCGGGATGGCAGCCCCATCGATGGCTATCGGCAACTCGGGACGGACTCCGAATAGGGGGAATCCATGACGTAGTATGTGAGATGGCGCACTCTGCGCCCACCCCCGGCGGACGGTCTGCTCGCTTTACTACCGTGGAAGCCGGGCTTTTGTATTGGCGGCCTGCATGTCAGCACGCGTGATGTGCCAGAGGACGGAGAAGCTGGTGCCGCCGACTGTCGGGTAGCTGTCAGCGTGACAGTTGTCCGACAGTGGATCGCAAGCGATCGTCATCGTCTGCCTGTCGCTGAACGTGATCTTCACGATCGGGCTCTCGAGCGCGCCCTTCTGGATAGGTTCGAGTTCGTATGTACAGGGAACGGTTTTTGGAGCAGATCCTGTCCTGTCGCCCTTTATCAGAAGCGTTGCCGTGCTCGAGGGAGGACTGTCGAAGTGCAGTTCGACCGTGTCGCTGCTGTCGGCACTACCCGTCATCAATAAGGGAACCGATGACGGGACTGCGTTGGATGCCAGCGGCAGCGCGAATAGCGCCGCGCTCAGGCATGCAAGAAGGGGGCTACGCATCTTCGAACATATGGCTTGAATATGCAACGCATTATGGCCGAAAACTGCGCCGCCTGCCGCCGTGCAGTCAACCCGTCCGGTCCCGCTGCGTTTCATTTGTATAATCCACGGTTTGCTTTTCCGGCCTCCACTTCATGCTCAGTTTCGCGCTCGGCTTCATCGTTTCATTACTGATCACGCTCGTGATCGTGCGGTATGCGCATCTGCATGAAACGTTTGCGGACAACGATCTTGCTGGCGTGCAGAAATTCCACGCGCGGCCCGTGCCGCGGATCGGCGGAACGGGGATTCTGGTCGGCCTGGTCGCTTCGGCAATCCAGCTGTATGGCGCGTATCCGGCCGTTTCGGCGGGCATTCTCGGCATTGTCGCGTGTGGTTTGCCCGCGTTTGCTTCCGGACTGATCGAAGACCTGACAAAGAAGGTATCGCCGCTGGCCCGGCTGATCTGCACGATGATCGCGGCGGCGCTCGCTTATTTCGTATTGGGAATCGCCGTCACGCGCATCAGCGTGCCGCCGCTCGACTTCCTGCTTTCTTATGCGGCCATTTCCTGCGCAGTGACGGTGCTGGCCGTCGCGGCGCTCGCCAATGCCGTCAATATCATCGACGGCTTCAACGGGCTCGCGTCGATGGTCGCCTTCATGATGTTCGCATCGCTCGCGTACGTCGCGTTTCAGGTGCACGACCCGATCGTGCTGTCGGCGTCGCTCATCATGATGGGCGCGGTGATGGGCTTCTTCATCTGGAACTTCCCGGCCGGGCTGATTTTTCTCGGCGACGGTGGCGCGTACTTTATCGGTTTCATGCTCGGCGAACTGTCGATCATGCTCGTGATGCGCAATCGCGACGTGTCGGCGTGGTACCCCGTACTGCTGTTCATGTACCCAATCTTCGAGACCTGCTTCTCGATCTACCGGAAGAAATTCATCCGCGGCATCTCGCCCGGGATTCCCGACGGCGTGCATCTGCACATGCTAGTCTACAAGCGGCTGATGCGCTGGGCGGTCGGTGCACGCACGGCGCGAGAGCTGACGCGACGCAATTCGCTGACCTCGCCGTATCTGTGGCTGCTCTGCCTGATCGCAGTGGTTCCCGCGACGCTGTTCTGGCGGCATACGCTGCATCTGTTCTGCTTCGTGATTGTGTTTGCAGCGACGTATGTTTGGCTCTACGTGAGCATCGTGCGATTCAAGGTGCCGCGCTGGCTGGTGGTCCGAAGGCACCGGTGAAGCGCCCGCAGCAGGGAGACTGGCGTGGCGTTTTCTGTGAAGCGACCAGCCCGCACGGTCATGCGACGCGACAGACATCGGGCAATGTCAATCAACGTTGCCGTCAAGTGACGCTTCAGACCAAAAGGTGCGACACGGGATCTCAAAAAATGAAAAAGGCCGCGCCCGAAAGACGCAGCCTTGCTTCGATTGTTGTCCGTCCTTAACCCTACGCCGGCGCTATGACATGCGCCGACGAGCGCGGTCAACCTTTCGGCCGTTTCGGTCCATGACCAGACCGAGTACAGACAAAGCGACAGCCACGCCAAGCGCAAAGAAACTGAAGCCCATACGGTTCTCCCTTTCGTGGAAGCTTAACGTGAACTGCGCGGAAGACGTCGCTGAAGCTTGACCTTGTTTGCATTGTGCTCCATCAGCGCGCCAAGTCCACACATGACGACTGCGGCGCCGAACACCAGAATGCTGATATCCATTGCTCGTTCTCCTCGCTCGGAGTTGCTCCTTGCATACACGTTAGCACGAAACTCCCGATCGAACCTCGTCTTGAAGTCAGGCCTGGCATAGGCCTGCTGGCAACCCATTACCGCCTCTTCGTGCATGGCTCGCAAAAGGAAGCATGTCGACGATGTTGCCCTCTACAAAAACGGAAAACAGGCTATGCAACTGAATTGGACAATCAGCGCAAGATACGCCGCCGTCGCTGTCGTTCACGCTTGCGACCGCGACTGCTCATGTAAGCACCGTAACCCAGAATCGGCGCCAGGAGAGATAGGACGAACAAACCGAGATTCATGATTGATCTCCGCTCATCGGATGCCCAGATTGCGGGAAGCGTACCACACCGATGAAAGCTCGGGGTCTTGTCAGAAGGCGATGCGGTGTCGTGTTGAGCCACGCACGCCGCCGCGCCACAACTAGCCGACGGCATAGACTCCCACCTTTCTCAATTCCCTTACGCACGTTATTCATCATCGTCGCAGTCGACAGTTCCGGCTTTTCGGGGCTCTTGCATTGCTCCCAAGTGCAGTGACGCTTTAGCAACCGGGCCTGGCTCCATTTCAACGTCAGTCGATTCGTGATGGAACCTCCGATGAGCACCACCCAGAGGTTCGTTATCCTGATTCGCGTGGACGCACTGAGCGCCGGCCCGGCTCCAACGTCCCATTCATCCAAGATCCGTGAGTATCTTCCGCAGCAGCGCGAGCCTTCGGATCTGCAGCGGAACCAAATAGAATCTTTGTTCGATCTCGGCAATCCTGGTGAGCCAGTAGGACACGCCGAGACTAAAGGCGGTATCAAGGATATCCGTGTTGCTGAGATGGCGTATTACCGCTTCAAGATGCGCCAGTTCGGGGTCGGCTAATGCCGCCGGTGATTTTGGCGTGTGGCTTACCGGAATCACTGATGACCTGGGCTTCATTGCGCGCCCCCGGACGGGGCAGCGACGTCCAGCACTGGGTTGCAAAAAACCGTTCGTTGCGAGGTGCGCGAGAGGAACCGGGCCGGCGCGATGAATGCGATAGCTGGTTTTCTTTTGACCACATGGCACTGAAGCCGTGTCTTACATTGCATGGCACTCTGAATTAGTTTTCGTTAATTCAGAGTGCCCATGCCAAACGAAAGTCAAGGCGCGCCGGCGCAGCGGCGCATGGCAAGACGTTCGTCGCCGTTGTCCTAACAGTGCAAACGCGGAATGCCGCGTCGATTATTGCCAACGCGGGGCGAGTGCTGATAGATGGGCGCCGCTCATACGACCCACGGTGCTCTTTGGGAAAAGACGCCTCGGCACAAGAGACGCAAGCAGCCGCGGCTCAAGCGGAGTCGAGCGTTACAAGAACGTGCGGTACAGGGCGAATTCCTTCCGCCTGCCCTCAGCCTCTGCGATGCGCTTGACTACCTGATTAAGCGCGGTTTCCATATCGCGACGGTAACGGAGCAAGAAGTCTGGGTGATTGCACTCAATGATGAGTTGCCCTGCCCCTCTACCCTTCCTGATGCGTAGACGGGTAATGTGCGCCCCTGGCGGGAGGCTCTCGCCGTTGAGCTCACGCAGCAGTTGCCCGGACGTGTAGCTTTCCGCAAGATAGCTGATATCGTTTGATCGCTTGATCAGAGTCGAGTTGGTCACCACCCTTGCGATCGCAAGGAGTTTCCGTCCTACCGCGAACGTCAGTTTGCTTCCGCTAAACAGAGATCTGACGGCGAGAGGTAGTTGGCCAATAGAAACGGCATCGCTTATGTTCCTGCGGGGAATACGCAGCGCGCGTGAGCAGGCGCTGTAGCTCGTCCATTCACCGTTCACTATTCCTTGATGGTAGCGGTTGGATATGGACATCGGCAGGTCCGGTGACCGGTGTATGAACCTGTCTCTGCGGGCAGCTGATACTGCTTTCGCCGAGTTCGACATACGGCCTTTTACCAGCGCAAGGACCGCCTTTGCTGGCAGTTTGCCGCCAGCAGTAATATGCGGCCTGATTCGCTTAAGTACCGCCTCTTGACCTTCCTGCGCTATGACTCCACGAATGACGCGTACCGTGTGAGCGGTGACCTGGGAAATGTCCGCGAACATTCCCATTAGTTCGGCTGGCAGCGAGCCCATTCGCAGGGCAACCGACAGATTTGTCTGGCTCACCTTTAGCGCGCGCGACGCATCCGCCTGGGTGGTCCATTTGCCGCTCTCGAGTCCTCGTTGATACAGATACGCCACCAGAAAGCACGGATGCAGCACTATTCGTTGACGAGATCCATTGCGGCTTTTGTCTTTGCTCACTGCCCCCCTCGGCGGTCGACCGTTCAATTAGCGAAATCACAAAATACACGAATGTGCTGTCCGATGGCGGCGCTATGAAGCCCAAGAAATAGCGTCTTTTCGGCGACACGCTGCTCTACTATCAGAGCGAGCTGATCGCAAAATGGCAGCATTGGATAGTGGAACTACGGTAACAACAAAGGTCAGGGCGGCGTCCATCCTCGGAAATATTGATCTGATGCTTGCTGCGACGATGGCGGTCCGGTTCTGGGGAAATGCATCGGCGACAATCGCCCCAGTCAACCAAGACTGCTTCAGTAGTTCCCAAGGACGATGAGGCGCCGGTAGCCGATCCGGATAAGGTGTCCGCTCTTCTGGGCACACGGCGCCAAGTCATTGATATCGAGGCATAAATAGCTCGATTTGCGAAAACTCCACAGTCGCACAGGTATCCTGTTTTCGCAAAACTTGCCCGTATATCCGTAAAAGTCATCGAGGCGTCAGAGTGCGATCTGGCTAACGGTCCAGATTTCCTGAAAGAAAACCCGCAAGTGCCTGATTTCGCATAGTAAACGACTCAGTTTGCGAAAAGTCATCGTCCGCACAGACGCTCCGTTTTCGCAAAAATTTGGGGCGAGTCGCCTGCTGTGACATGACGCCCGGACGAGCCGGCTCACGGTCTTAACCCGGAATGGTCCGTCAAATCGTATAGCTTTGGTTCGAGCACAGCGCTATTTGAAGCAGGCTTCGAATTCCCGACTGTACAGCTTTCGACCAATAGCTCGATGCGTTCCGCTTGCCCGCATTTCCACGGCTAGGTGCACCTGCGTGACCATTGACCTTTCACTTTGCCGCGTACGCTAACAAAAACTCTCTCGTATCCGATTGGCATTGCGTGGGCGACGCAGCCGCGTCAATCAGGGTGTCTGCTTTCGCACGAGCTGGTGCTGCAGGTAAAAACTCTCTCGATACGCTCGTTACACCGACGCAGGCTTCCAACAGCGCGGTAGAAATTCGTCGAGTGATCGGCTGCTCGCCCGGCCGGAACGCGCTTCATTTCCGCAACAGCGCGGCGTCTTGAGCGCAACGATTGAACAACCAGCCAGAAGGCAAGAGGGATTTTCAGAACGCGTAAGTGACGCGTCCGGTTCGCCGGCTTCATTACAGCCGACAACGGACCGGCGGCGCGCCGGCGCAGTATGCGTGTCTGCATGAAAGTTTTGCTGACGTAGATCCTGCTGGCACAGGATTTCGCGCGTGGCCAGTGCCCTGTGTGACACTCCGCGTCGACAGACGCCGATTCCCGCGTTCGCCTCAGCTCTAAGCGACAACCCGGCAGAAACGCTATCGCCTCTGGCGCGCCCGTGCATAACCGGCGCCGAAAGCGCTCGCGCACTTCTTGCCCCGCATCGCCGGCGTGCCAGGTGCAGCCATTGATGAACCGCGCATCCGGCGTTGCGCGCGAGAAGTACGGTCAGCGGTAATCGCGGGCGTGCCGACGTTCGCGATCCGCCTTGCGGCCGAGGCTGCACATGTGTTCACCATATGCACAAATCGCAACAGTGAGGACCAGCGCAACAACACCGAAGCCCATAGTCAGTCTCCGTTCATAATCGATTACTAGCGACGACCCTTTCTCGCTCTTGGCAATCGAACGGTTAAGGCGAGCGCAAGTACGCGTTGCCGGGGATACTGCCCCGTCCCATCGACCTTGACACAAGAGCCGCACCCCACGACGCACAATAGCACGTTGAGTGCGGCCCCAGAACGGCATGACACGAGAAACTCCCACTATCGCGAAATCCGTCGACGGCACAGGCGGCCTAGCTAAGCCACGGCGTAATGAAGCACCAACGGACGAGCCGGATAACAGTCCGTAGCTCGCAGCCAATCAACTCCAAGTTCCGGACTCCCGCGAACGAAACGAGATTCGGCACCGTCGGCCTCGCTGGTCGCACGGGCACACAGATCCCTCAAGGCGACGTTCGACGCGTGATAGCGCATTTGAACCAAGCCGACGGCTCGGCCTATCCCCTACGTCGCGTGCGTCTCGCGCACCAAAGCGTGCATAGCGAATTCCATTTCCCGCTAGTTCCGGTCTGCCGTTGCAACGTATTGCGCGCCCGTTCTTGAACACACTGGCGACAACCATTCTCTTCGCCGTCTATTGCCGTTGACACGGTATGACCAGGTTCGTTCGTAAGACGGCGAAGGCGCGATCCTGCGCCGTCATGCTGGGCCGGAAGACTTCGCGGCAGTGGCCGACATAACGACATGTAGAAGATGGGCCGAGCTGCCCATTCGCGAGGGATTATCCCGCGCAGCCTTTACTCGGATTCGGTTGGCCGATCGTTGCCCTTTGCCAGTAACCGGTAAAGAGCCTGCCGGGAGATCTCGAGGCTTTTGGCTGCCTCTGACTTGTTCCCCCTTGCCGCGGCGATAGCTGCTATGGCTTCCTCCGCCGAGAGAGGCCGCGATCGCTCGCCCAAGGAAGCGAATGTCGACATGGAGGCCCTTGCTTTCGTCCCAACGCCTTCTCGCGCCACCTCGACCAGCCGTTCTATCGCAGCGTGGAGCAGTTGCGGGTCCGGTTGGTAATCTTGCCGCATCATAGGTGCAGGAAGACCGGTCACCTGCTCAGACATCATCCGCAGGTATGCAAGACGCAGACCTTGAACCGTGGCGACCGTGGCGCCGGGCCCTATGCCCTCCGTCTTGAGGATGTGGTAGAAGTGGTGGTACCACTCCTTCAGCGACCACGGGTCCGGAATCATGAACCCCGTGCGGGGGTTGGCGAGCCGCGCAGCACGAATCAGAACGTCGTATTGCCATTCGGCATCGATCGGAACGACTCGCGGCTGTCTGTCTTTGGTGCCGTCGATCACATGGAGGTGCCCTCTAGCGCGCAGGCACCGCAACGGACGCAACAGCATGCTCTCCTTGGCGCACAGTCCAAAGGTCGCCTGAAGTTCGATTTGCATGGCGACCCATCGGTCCCGCTGGCAAAGTCGCCGGAAAACTGCATCAACGTCAACGTCGGCCGGCACAATGGTCTTGTGCTCCGCCGCGCGGTCCGGCCGGTGGCGTTCGCTGGAAAGACCCATGTAACCGTTCATCATCTGCACAAGTTGAGGCTTCTTCATCCACGCTGCGAGCGCGCGCCAACACGTCAGCCTGTTCTTGACCGCGTCCTGAGAGTGCTTCTTCTCGTTGACCCAGAAGTTGATGAGATAACGGATATGTTTTTCTCCAAGATTCCATGGCGACATGATCGCGAATCCGCCTTTGCGAAGATCGCGGAATCCGGCTACCAGAACCTGAACTCGATATTGTTGCGTCGCGATTGATATCTCGTCCGATTTGCCGCTGGTCTTGTCATGCGCGTTCGACAGGGCGCGCGCGAAGAGTTCGCCAAGTTCGTCCGCGAGCCGCTGGGGCAGCCTAGCGTTTTTGATGAACAGCCGATAGTCCAGTTGAAATTTCACGATTGGATCAATGAATACGGCGCCTCACCTATCAAGGGGCGTCGTGTTGTGGAGATTGACTGCACGCTTTGCTTTCCGGGATCTTGAAGATCAGAGAATTCACCCGGCCAGGGAAGCACTGTCGCCCGGTGATCCTTGAACCGACGATAGCCGGCTAAGGCCCCTGTCGCGCATTTGCTTTCCGGCTGCGCGTACCGGCAAAAATTGAATAAAGGAATCCGCACATCGGGTGTGCAAGTGATTTCCCGTCTTTGAAGGCGCGTTCATCACAATCGCGTTGAGATCGGATTGCGTGCGACGTGCCTGACTTATTCGCCTTGGACGAAAGAGAGAATGCTGCCGCGCTGTTCGCGCATCGTTGCATCTATTCGCGACCGGACTGCAGCACATCGAGAAAATCCAGGTCGCGGCGTGTCCAGCGAAGCTGATTTTCGAGCAGGACACATGCGAGCACGTTTAGCGGTTTGCCGCCGGAAAAAACTGTGCTGATCGAGCGATCGTATAAGAAATGAAGTCCACTGCACTTGAAGTCGATGCGTCATTGACGCCGATAGGTAGAGAGAATATTAGTACTGTGTGCCCGCAAGCAAAGACGAAAAGCTCGCGAGTTTGCCCCAGCTTTCAACGGGACGCAGTATCGCTGGCCACGGGAGAAGCTCGATCGATTCGGCGCGTTGTCAATGCTTGGTGCGCGCGCTGGCATGGCGCCTGATACTTGTTGTAACAACCAGGCACTTCGCTGTTGTCAGATCGTTGAACTTTTACCGGTTCGTCGCTCAATTGCGCTTGAGATGTAAGGGAGAGGGGGACCGGGTTGGAACCGGTCGCGTGAGCCGGCTCAGGTCACAAACCTGAAAAGCTCCGGTAAAGCACCCAGCTTTTCGGTGAACGTTCTGTCAGGACTCGCTACAGAATTTCATCCGCATATCTTAAAATCCGCGACGCCCAGTCGGCTGGAGCCCGAGGAAGGACTGCATTCAGACTCGGCATGGTGCGCAACATAGCACCGCTACATTTGGAAAGATCTGACTGCTACCATGTTGGCGCAGAAAGTTTCAGGCAGAGAAAACGCAGCATAAACGCCAACCGCGCTGACACTCGCGGAGCGCTCCCAAATTTTGAAGCCCGTCGCCGGATCTGAAGTCGTTGCGCCGCGCTATCGACTTATCGTGGCGTTCGGAGCGACGCCAGCAATAACAAACAAGAAAAAAGGCGCCTCGGCGCCTTTTTCGTTACATCGAAGCCCGCTTGCCCGGAGGCGGCGGCACACTGCGCAGCGGCGGCGCGCTGAGCGTCGGCTGATATTCGGCAACCCAGCGACGCAGATCGCGCCGCACTTCGTCGTCCGTCAGCACGCGATGCTGCATCAGCCACGGCAGCAACTCGTCGAGCAGATTGTCGGGTACGCCGCGCGCCAACGCGATACGCAGCTTCGCATGCGGCGTGCGCGTGGTCGTTTCCTCGTCGGCGAGCAGTTCCTCGTACAGCTTCTCGCCGGGACGCAGGCCCGTGAACTCGATGCGGATCTGGTCTTCGGTGAAACCATAGAGCCGGATCAGGTCGCGCGCGAGGTCGACGATCTTCATCGGCTCGCCCATGTCGAGAATGAAAATCTCGCCGCCATGGCCCATGCTCGACGCCTGCAGCACCAGTTGCGACGCCTCGGGAATCGTCATGAAGAAGCGCGTGATTTCCGGGTGCGTGACGGTAACGGGACCGCCCTTCGCGATCTGCTGCTGGAACTTCGGAATTACGCTGCCCGCGCTGCCGAGCACGTTGCCGAAGCGTACGGTTTCGAACTGCGTGCGCTCGCTCGTCTGTTGCAGCGCCTGGCAGGCCATCTCGGCGAGCCGCTTGCTTGCGCCCATCACGTTGGTCGGATTGACGGCCTTGTCGGTCGAGATCAGCACGAAGCGCTTCACGTCGTGGCGAATCGCTGCGCGCGCGACGCGATACGTGCCGAGCACGTTGTTGCGCACTGCTTGCCACGCGTTCTGCTCTTCCATCAACGGCACATGCTTGTAGGCCGCTGCGTGGTAGACGATGTGCGGCGTATAGCGCGCCATCACGTGATCGAGAAGCAGCGAGTCTTTCGCGTCGCCGATCACGGGCACGATCGATAGCCCCGGGAAGCGTTCGTGCAACTCCTCTACGAGCCGGTACATCGCGTACTCGGAGATATCGAAGGCAATCAGCTGCGCCGGCTTGAATCGAAGGATCTGGCGGCACAACTCCGAGCCGATCGAGCCGCCCGCCCCCGTCACCATCACAACGCGGGCATGCAGCAGCGCCTCGACGTGCGGCGTGTCGATGTGTACCGGCTCGCGGCCGAGCAGGTCTTCGAGGTCGATGTGGCGCACGCGGGACAGTGACGCCTGGCCCTCCCCGACATCTGTCAGCGCCGGCAGCACCATTGCGCGCACGCCGGCGCGCACGCAAAGCGTGGCCGCACGGCGCTGCTGCTCGACGGGCGCCGACGGAATCGCGATGATCGCGTATTCGGTCTTCGTCGCCTCGGCGATTTCGGGCAGCTTGTTGATCGAGCCGAGTACCTTGTAGCCGTAAATCTCTCGGCCCTGCTTCGAGACGTCGTCGTCGAGCAGGCCGATCAGCCGCCATTCGCTGGAACGCGACAGCTCGCGCGCGAGCATCGCGCCTGCCGTGCCCGCGCCGATAACAATGACCGGCTTGCCCTGCGCGACGAGGCCACCGTACAGGTAGAACTCCTTCGCCGCGCGATACAGCGCGCGCGAACCGCCCATCGCGAGGAACAGGAACAGAGGCGACACGAGCAGCACGGAGCGCGGAACGATCGGCACGGGCTGGATCATCACCGCGAGAATCATCGACAGCAAGGCGCCCGTTGCGACCGCCTTCGAAATGCGCATCAGATCGGGCAGACTCGCGAAAACCCACATGCCCCGGTACAGGCCGAAGATGCGGAACATCACGCCGTAGACGGGCAGCACCCAGATGAGCGCGTGCAGCGCGCCGTCACGGAACTCGACGGGCACGACGCCGTTGAAGCGGATCACGTAGGCGATCAGCCACGCGCCTGCGACGGCAGCAAGATCGAAAAGGAAAGCGCTGAAAGATAGCCAGCTAGCTTTAGATCTGAGCATCAGCGTCATACCTCGGATTGTTGGGACGGTGTTGACTGGAACCGGCGCCAGCGCAGGTCGATCACGACTCCGATGACGACCAGCACGGCGACCCACCCTGCGACGGTGCCCCACTGAACGGCCGGAGGCCGGCCGAGTACCACTAATGCAAGCGCTATGCCGACACTCATGACCGCGTACCACGCCCACGCGGTACCCGCATGGCCGACGCCCGAACGCACCATCCGCTGATAGTAATGCTCACGGTGCGCTTGCCAGAACTTTTCGCCACGCATCAGACGCCGCGCGAGGGTAACCGACGCATCGCCGATGAACGGCGCGAACACCAGCGCCGGAAACCACACGGGCCACGCGCCGCCGCGCCAGCCCCAGTAACCGAGTGCGCCCGCCAAGTAGCCTAGCGAAATCGAGCCAGCATCACCGAGAAAAATACGGGCCGGATGGAAATTGAAGAACAGAAAGCCGAGCGCCGCGCCCGCTACCGCCAGCGACGCCAGGGCCAGTTCCGGCATCGGATGGTCGGAAAGCAGCGCCGCGGCCGCGTAGCCCGCGAAGCCGAACAGCGCCATGCCGCCCGCGAGGCCATCCGCGCCATCCATAAAATTGTAGAGGTTGACCAGCCAGATCATCAAAAATGCCAGCGCGCACAGCGCCCACCAAGGCGCGGCGGCCGGAAACAGCGCGACCAGTGCCACCACGGCGATCAGATGCGCAGCAAAGCGCACGCGCGCGGGCAATCCGCGGCGGTCGTCCACCTGCGAAACGGCGGCAAGGAACGCCGTTGCCAGCGCGGCGAACCACAGCGACGGCGCGGCCAGCAGCATCGCCACGACGGCGACGGGCACGATACCCCAGCCGCCGACGCGCGGCGTCGGTCGCACGTGGAGCGAGCGGTCATTCGGAATATCGGTCGCGAGACGCCAGGCGAGGCCTGTCTTCAGCAAGACAAACAGGATCGCCGCGCATACGCAGACTGCCGCGCCCGCGACGAGCGCAAGTGTCCATGGAGCCATCAGTGAATCTTGCATCTGCATGAGTGGGCTCAATGAGTCGAACGATACCAGTCGGCGGTTGCCGCCAGACCTTCGTCGGTTGAGAACGGGGGTTGCCAGCCGAGCACGTCGCGAATGTGAGACGTATCGACCTGCAAACTGCCGATCAGACGGTCGACCTGCGCCGAGCGTCCCGTCAGCCGCCCCGCCATGCGCAGCCACGCGGGGGGCACGGAGAGCAGCCGCGCAGGCTTGCCGAGATGGCGGCCGAGTGAGCGCACCAGTTCCGCGACGGTCGGCACGTCGCTGTCCGCGACGTGGAAGCACTGGCCGGCTGCGCGCGGGTCGGTCGCGCAATGGGCGAGCGCATCGGCCAGATTGCCGACGTATACCATGCTGCGCCGCGCGTCGGCAGCGCCGAGCGGCAGCGGGACACCGCGCCATATTGCATCCATCAGACGCAGGAAGTTAGCGCGCACTTGCGGTCCATACACGAGCGGAGGCCGCACAATCACAATTTCCAAGCCGGTATCGTTGCCGAGACGAGTCAGCGCGTCTTCTGCCGCGCGCTTCGAGCGTCCGTAGGCGTCTTCGGGACGCGGGGGGGCGTTCTCGCGCAGCGGAATGCCGCCGTCGCCCTCCGCAACGGCTTTGACACTGCTGACGAAAACGAAACGCCGCACGCCTCTTTGCCTCGCCGCGGCCGCAAGACGCAGCGTCGCATCCACGTTGGTGGTGCGAAAGGCCGCCTCCGGGTCGGCTGCGTCTTCGTTCATGATATGCACGCGCGCGGCGAGATGCACCACGCAATCGGGCACGAGCGCATCGGGCCAAGCGTCGTCGGTGCCAGAGAAATCGCCGGAAGCGTCGACCCACTCTTCGACGCCCGACGCACGCGAGCCAGCGCGCCGAACCAACCCGATGACCCGATGCCCCTGCGCGAGAAGAAGATCACACGTTGCGCGACCGACGAAGCCGTTCGCACCCGTCACCAGAATACGGCTCATAGCCACTTCCAGCCGAAGCGATTAAAAAACTTGAACGCCGACGACACGAACATGCGGATGTGCGCGCCGCCCTTGCGCGCCGCCCCGCCACCGTGATGCAGCACACGCACGACAGGCGCGTAGACGACACGCGTTACTTCGTGTGCGCGCAAGCTCAAGTCATAGTCCTCGAAATAAAGGAAATAACGGGAGTCAAAACCCGCCAAAGTCTTCAGCACGGTCGTGCGAAACACCATGAAACACCCGCTGACGATGAGTGGATCCCAGACCGTGTCGCGCTCGTTGATCAGGTCGCGCATCTCGTAGCGTGCGAGACGTCTGTCGAACAGCCGCCGCGCGCGGGCAGGAAGAAACCCGCGAACGAACAGATCGACGAGAGTGGGATACCGGCGGCACAGGTACTGGAGCCGGCCTGCGTCATCGCCGATTCGCGGCGTCAGCAATCCCGCTTCGGGATGCGCGTCGAGGAAATCGACAGCGTTCGCCAACGCCTGTGCGTCCAGTTCGATATCGGGGTTGAGAACCAGATGAAACGAATACGGCGCGTTTTCAATCGCAAGATTGTGGCCGCATCCATATCCGATATTGCCGTGACCGCTGAGAATTTCGCAGTTAATACTGTTCCCGCGCAACGTATCGAGCGACGTTTCGATATCAGGCAAACCGCCGTTGTCGATGATCGTCAGCCGCAGCGCGAAGGACGGACGTGCGACACGCAGCGTCCGGCATGCCATAGCGACGCTCTCGAGCGTACTGAGCAGGAGCGCGAGGTCCGGACGATATACGACGATGGATATCGAGAGGCCCTCGGTTTCGGAACGCGGCTCGCGTGTGAGAGTCATTTAATGGGAACACTGTGTCTTGTCGACGACACTTGCTTGTTTCTGGGCCGCAATAATCGCGGAGTTTGCTGAAATTTACGCCAATCCGCAAGTCAGTTTGCCTTTTGTTACCGCTCATATAACACATCTGACCCGCAATAAGATTAACGCGGCAGGAAAAAAGTGCAGAAAATCAAACACTTTGATGTCGACGGGTTGTGTCGGGGTAGGGGTGATAGTAAAGTAGCGCCGCCACGCCGGCCATCTGTAACCGGCCATCTGTAATATTCGCTCGCAGCCTCGCCAGGATGCGCCTCGGCCACGCGCGAAATACTTCAATTCCGCTTCGCTTTCATCCTGCTATGCGCCTCCAAGGCATGACTGATGCGCAGTAAACCTCTTGTTGTCGACCTCGATGGCACACTCATTCGGTCCGACGTTCTGATCGAATCGGGATTTGCCTTTCTCAAAGCCGCACCGCACCGGTTCTACGAACCGCTGATCTGGCTCGCCCAAAAAGGTAAGGCGGGACTCAAGGCCCACCTCGCTGACCGGACCAATGTGGACGTGAGCGTCCTCCCGTATGACGAGAAAGTGCTCGAGTGGCTCAAGAGCGAGCGGGAAAGCGGACGTTCGCTCGTGCTCGCCACCGCGACCCACGAACGCTATGCGCAGGCCATCTCGGATCACCTCGGTCTGTTCGACCGCACCTTCGCCACCGACGGCGAAATCAACCTGTCGTCTCATCGCAAGCGTGATCGGCTCGTTGCCGAGTACGGCGAGAAAGGCTTCGACTATGCGGGCAATTCGCGCGACGACATCGCTGTGTGGAAATCGGCAGAGCACGCGTATATCGTGAACCCGTCGCCCGGCGTGGAGCGGGTCGCGCGCCGTCATGCCAACGTCGAGCGCGTTATCGAATCGCGTCCGCCAACCATGAAGACGTGGGCGCGTTCGCTGCGCCTGCATCAATGGCTCAAGAATCTGCTGATTTTCGTGCCTCTGCTGGCGAGTCACGGGATCTCGCACTTACCGCAGCTGCTCGCTGCGGTCTTTGCATTCCTCGCGTTTGGCTTGTGCGCATCGAGCGTCTACGTGCTGAACGATCTGCTCGACCTCGAAGACGACCGGCATCACCCCGTGAAGCGCAATCGTCCGCTCGCCTCGGGCGCGCTTCCGATCACCTGGGGGCTCGCGCTCTTTCCTGCCCTCCTCGCCGCGGCCGTTACGATCTCCTGGACATTGCTGCCCCTGCGGTTCGGTGCCGTCCTTGGCAGCTACTACCTGCTGACGCTTGCGTATTCGGTGTACCTGAAGAAGCAGGTCATGGTCGATGTCGTCGTGCTGGCAATGTTATACACGACGCGCATCGTGGCGGGCACCGCGGCCATCCACGGGCACCTGACGTTCTGGCTGCTCGGGTTTTCGATGTTCATCTTCCTGAGCCTCGCGCTCGTGAAGCGCTACGCGGAGCTTTATTCGCTGAAGTCGCGCGGTCTCGTGAAAACGCGCGGCCGCGGCTACATGGCGAGCGACCTGTCGCTGATCTCGTCGCTCGGCACGTCGTCGGGCTATCTCGCGGTGCTGGTGCTCGCGCTGTACATCCAGGATGCGCGCACTGCGCAGCTCTATCGCTATCCGCAGATCATCTGGCTGGCATGTCCGCTTCTGCTGTACTGGGTCAGCCGGACGTGGATCATCGCGCATCGCGGGCTAATGCACGACGATCCAATCGTGTTCGCCGCGCGTGACCGCGTGAGCCTCGCGGTGGTCGTGCTGTGCGGCCTGGTTTTCTGGGCGGCCATCTAGGCGATGACGACGGTGCTCTCATGGGGACGATATCCCCGCTTCCCTCAATCCGCTCACGCAGTGGCGTGGCGCGATACCGCACGGTCCGTGTGGTCGGAAACGGTGGGCGAGCACCACACGATGCTGCCGTTCGGCAACGGCCGCAGCTACGGCGACAGTTGCCTCGCAGCGTCCGGTCACGTCGTGCAGACGCTGCCGCTCGACCGCCTGCTCTGCGCCGACTGGAACACCGGCGTATTGCGCGCGGAGCCGGGCATCACGCTCGAACAGATTCTCGAAGTGGCGATTCCACGCGGCTGGATGTTGCCCGTCACCCCCGGCACCAAGTACGCAACCCTGGGCGGCGCCATCGCGAATGACGTGCACGGCAAGAACCACCATGTGCGCGGTACGTTCGGGCGCTATGTGCGCCGCTTCGCGCTGGCGCGCAGTGATGGCAGCCTGATCGAATGCGCGCTGGACGAGAATACGCAGCTGTACGCCGCCACCATCGGCGGATTGGGTCTGACCGGGCTGATCCTCTGGGCCGAGATACAGCTGATGCCGATCCGTTCGAGCATGATCGACGTCACTAGCATTCGCTTTGCCAATCTCGACGAATTCTTCACACTGTCGGAGCGGCTCGATCCTCTGCACGAATACGGCGTAGCCTGGGTTGACTGCCAGGCGCGTGGTTCGGCTATCGGCCGTGGCATCTACATGGTCGGCGAACATGCGGCCACGGGGCCGCTGGAGGCCGATCAACGGAAAAAGCGCACGGTGCCGTTCACACTACCCGTGCCGATATTCAACCGCCTGACGCTGCGGGGTTTCAACGAACTCTATTACCGCCGGCAGATGCACGATGAAGTGAAGTCGACGGTCGGCTATGACCAGTACTTCTATCCGCTGGACAGCCTGCTCGAATGGAACCGCATCTATGGCCGCGCGGGGTTCCAGCAGTATCAATGCGTGGTGCCTGCGGGCGTCGCCCGCGATGCGATCCATGCCATTCTCGGCGCGATCGCGAAAAGCGGCACAGGCTCTTTTCTGGCGGTGCTAAAGCGCTGCGGCAACCTTCCTTCGCCAGGTCTGCTGTCGTTTCCGCTCGAAGGCACATCGCTCGCACTGGACTTTCCCCAGCGCGATGCACTCAACGAGCGCCTCTTTACCGAACTCGACACGATCGTGCGGGAATCAGGCGGACGCATCTATCCGGCTAAGGACGCCCATATGTCCGGTGCGGATTTTCGCGCGGCCTATCCCCAGTGGCAGCAGGTCGAAGCACTTCGCGACCCGGCGATCCTGTCGCGTTTCTGGCAACGGACTACCCAAACATGAAAAACATTCTTATCGTCGGCGCCACGTCGGCTATCGCCATCGCGTGTGCGCGCCAATGGGCAAAAGATGGCGCGCGCTTCTTTCTGGTCGCACGTAACGGTGAGCGCCTGGAGCAGGTCGCGGGCGATCTGAAGGCGCGTGGCGCACAGCTCGCCACTTGCCATCAGCTTGATATCGACCGGCTCGATCTTCACGCGACGATGCTCGAACAATGCGCCGCCGAACTCGGCGCGCTCGATGTCGTCCTCGTCGCGCCGGGCACCTTGCCGGACCAGGCCGCGTGTCAGGCGGACCCTGCCGTCGCCGTCAAGGAATTCACCACGAACGCGACCTCCCTGATCGCCCTGCTCACGCCGATCGCCAACACACTCGAAGCGCAAAAGCGCGGCACGCTGGCTGTCATTTCGTCCGTCGCCGCCGATCGCGGCCGTCCGTCAAACTACCTGTACGGCAGCGCGAAAGCCGCACTTTCCGCGTTCTGCGAAGGCCTGAATGCACGTCTGTTCAAGGCGAGTGCCCATGTGCTGACGATCAAGCCGGGCTTCGTGGCGACGCCGATGACCGCAGGGCTCCCGCTGCCGGGCCCGCTCGTAGCAACTCCGGAGAAAGTCGCAAGCGACATCCTGCGTGCCATCGACAAGCGCAAGGACGTCGTCTACACGCCATGGTTCTGGTCGCTCATCATGCTCATCATCCGGTCGGTACCGAAGCCGGTGTTCAAACGCACATCGCTTTGAGAAGCGCTTGATGAAGACGACGCGATTCTCTGGCAGCCATTTTCTGTTTGCACTCGGCGTATTCACGTTCGCCACGACGCTCTATGCGGTGTGGCGTCATTACTCGCCGTTGCCGTTCGGTGATCAATGGGATGGCACGATCGGGTTTTACATGCGCGCCGTGCAGCATCCGTGGCAAGCATTTTTCGAACAGCACAACGAGCATCGGCTTGTTATTTCGCGGCTCGTGTTCTTTCCCGACGTCAGATATTTCGGCGGAAGAAACGTGATCTCCCTGACGGCTAACCTCGTGTTCGCCGCGCTGCTCGCGCTGACATTTTTTCATATAGTCACGCGATCTGCCACACTGGACCGGAATTCGAAACTTGGGCTTGCGGGCGTTATTCTTGTCTTCACGTTTTCATGGATCCAGCAGGAAAATTTCACGTGGGGCTTTCAGAGCCAATGGTTTGCGGTCTACCTGTTCGCACTGCTGGCGTTTCATTTGCTCGACTTGGCCGCGCAAGCTCGTACAATTGAAGGGCACGCGAAATCCCGTGTCTGGCTCACGCTGGCGCTCGTGAGCGGCATCGCCGCCGCTTTTTCGATGTCGAGCGGCGTGCTTGTACTACCTGTTGTGCTTGTTCAGGCGATATATCGACGCTTTCGACCGCGTGCCTTGCTGTTGATCGTCGTCGTCACGTTATTGGTGTGGGTGGGGTATTTTTTCGACTGGCAAAAACCCGCCAGTAGCGGCGGTCTTCTGGCCGGATTGCGTGAACACCCGTTCGACGCTTTACGCTATGTACTTTTATACCTCGGCGCTCCCGCGCGCAGCGCGCGCCTCGGCCTTCCGGGTGCCTATGTCGCTGGCGCACTCGTGATTTTGACACTAGCCGTATATTGCATAAAGGTCATGCAGTACAGGACGCAAAACATGCGCGCGGTCTCACTACTCGCGTTTGCCTTGTTCGTCTCGGGAAATGCACTCATCACGGCATGCGGTCGCCTGTGGTTCGGAGTGGAAACTGCACTATCGTCGCGCTACACAACTGCGTCAACGGGAGCCTGGCTGGCGCTCGTTATATTTACAGCACTGAACCGTAAGTCGATCAAGCAACGTCAGCTTGCGCTCGCCGTGATCATTTTCGCGACCTTGCTCGTCGCCTCGGCACAGCGCTTTGCGTTCCGTAGCGATCGCGACATAGCATACGCTCGTCTCGTGGCAGGTCTTTCTCTGAGAGCTCACGTCTACGATCCGGAAATTACCGGTGCCGTCTACCCCTTCCCGGAGCGCCTAGTCGAAATCGCCAAGGCAGCCGAAGACGGAAAGTTATCCATTTTCGCGCCCGATCAGCCTGACTATCTTGTACCGCCGAAACGGATCGACAGCACATCCTTTTGCGACGGAGCCATTGACGGCGTATTCGCTACAACCACACCCGGCACCTACCGCGCCACTGGCTGGCTCTATGACACGAATGGAAGAAGGACGCCTGAGTATGTCGCCGTCACGGACGATGGCGGAACGACACTGGGTTCCGGCGTGACTGGTGGCGAAAGTGACGTTGCGCGTTCGCGCGATGGAGCGCACGCACGCTTCAGCGGCTGGACTGCGTTCTTCAAGGCACCGACCAGGGGCGACATTCACATTGCGGCCCAAATTGCGAATGGGAGCTACTGCGCTGTGAAGACCGCTAAGGCAATGCCCGCCTCGGCTTCTGTGGGTACCCGGTAAGTACATTTGACGATACCTCCGAAAAACATTTGTATCATTTGCCTTTTCGCGAAGCCGCAGAAACCTGCACCCAATTATTGAGTAAAACGCATGAACCAGACCCGCATCATCCTTCCAGGCGGCGCCGGCCTTGTCGGTCAGAACCTCGTCGCGCGACTGAAAGCGCGCGGGTACATGAATCTCGTCGTACTGGACAAGCACAAGGCCAACCTCGAAGTGCTGCGCTCGGTACACCCTGATATCACGGTAATCTTCGCCGATCTCGCGGAGCCGGGCGATTGGGCGAAGCATTTTGAAGGCGCCGACGCAGTCGTCATGCTGCAGGCCCAGATTGGCGCCCCGACGCGCGAACCCTTCGTCCGCAACAATATCGATTCGACGCGCAACATTCTCGATGTGATCAAGCGCAACAACATCCCTTACACTGTGCACATCAGTTCGTCGGTCGTGAACTCAGTAGGTGAAGACTGGTACACGGAAACGAAGCGCGAGCAGGAGGAGATTGTCGTTGCATCTGGCATCGAGTGTGTCGTGCTGCGACCGACGCTGATGTTCGGCTGGTTCGACCGAAAGCACCTTGGCTGGTTGTCGCGCTTCATGCACCGCGTGCCGGTATTCCCCATTCCCGGAAGTGGGAAGTACATGCGCCAACCCCTTTATGTCGGCGACTTCTGCAATGTCATCATCAGTTGCATCGATTCGCAACCAAAAAGGCAAGCATTCAACATCACGGGGCTCGAGCGCGTTGATTACATCGACATCATCCGCCAGATCAAGCGAGCCACAAGCGCACGCTGCGCAATCGTGCGTATTCCCTACAGTTTGTTCTACGTGCTTCTGAAAATATACGCGCTCTTCAGCAAGAATCCTCCATTTACGGCGGATCAATTAAAGGCGCTGACAGCCGGCGACGAATTCGAAGTAATTGACTGGGAAGGTATCTTCAGGATCCGCGCAACGCCCTTTGCGAAAGCGATGGACGAGACCTTCAACGATCCGACCTACAGCCACATCGCACTCGAATTCTGACCGGATAACGATTATGAGC
Source organism: Paraburkholderia steynii (assembly GCF_900100565.1). Taxonomy (NCBI): domain Bacteria; kingdom Pseudomonadati; phylum Pseudomonadota; class Betaproteobacteria; order Burkholderiales; family Burkholderiaceae; genus Paraburkholderia; species Paraburkholderia steynii. The sequence continues at coordinate 272,348 of NZ_FNDI01000011.1, forward strand.
GGAGAACGCATTGCAGTACTTGGCGCGGGACCGATGGGTCTCGGCGCCGCCTATCAGCTCGTGAAAGACGGGCGCAAGCCGATCATTTTTGAAGCCGACGATCGCGTCGGCGGCATGGCGGCCTGCTTCGATTTCGGTGGACTTTCCATTGAACGGTACTACCACTTTCACGCAATTTCAGACTACGCGTTCTTCGAAGTGCTGCGCGAGCTGGGCATCGAAGAGAAAATGCAGTGGCGCGAAACCAAGATGGGCTACTTTTACCAGGGCCGCGTGCAGCCTTGGGGCAACCCGGTCGCACTATTGAGGTTTAAGGGCCTCAGCCTGCAGGCGAAGTTTCGTTATGGATTGCACGCTTTCCTGTCGACCAAGCGCAACGACTGGAAGCCGCTCGATCACGTCGAGGCAACGAGATGGATTCGCCGATGGATCGGCGAAGAAGCTTGGGAGGTGTTGTGGCGGCGGCTGTTCGACTATAAATTCTATGACTACGCGTACAACCTGTCCGCCGCATGGATCTGGAGTCGGATTCGGCGAATCGGCCGCTCGCGCTATAACATCTTTCACGAAAAGCTAGGCTATCTCGAGGGTGGCTCGGATACGCTGCTCGAAGGCATGCGGCGGTACATCGAAGCGAACGGTGGAGAATTCAGGCTCGGGACGCCAGTGCAAAAGGTTGTGATCGAGAACGGGAAGGTCAGCGGTGTCGAAGCACAAGGCGAATTGCTGCCTTTCGACAAGGTGATCAGCACGATTCCGCTGCCGTACGTGCCGCGCGTGATGCCGGACCTGCCGGCGAATATTCTCGATGCGTTCAAAAGCGTCAAGAATGTGGCAGTGGTGTGTGTGATCGCCAAGCTCAAGAAAGCAGTCACCGAGAACTTCTGGCTGAACACAAACGACCCGGAGATGGATATCCCCGGTATCGTCGAGTATACGAACCTTCGGCCGCTGGATCATCACATCGTTTATGTGCCGTTTTACATTCCAGGCGAACATCCGAAGTACGGCGAGCCGGATTCGGTTTTCATCGACAAGGTGAAGCGCTATCTGATGAAAATCAATCCGGATTTGAAGGCGGACGACTTCATCGACGTACGTGCAAGCCGGTATCGGTACGCGCAACCGATCTGCGAGCCGGGATATCTTGACCGTTTGCCGCCCATAGAGTTGCCTGTGCATGGCCTGCTCGTTGCGGACACATCCTATTACTACCCCGAAGACCGGGGCATCTCCGAGAGCATCGGATTGTCGCGCAAGATGGCGAGGATGATATGACGCGGGCACATTCGGTTGTGAAGCAGACCTTCGTTTCGAAGGACTTCCTGATGTTCCTGCTGACCGGCGGCTTCGCGGCTGCGGTCAACTGGGGCAGCCGGATCGTATACAACCTTTGGATGCCCTACTCTCCGGCGATCGTGGTCGCATACATAACGGGGATGATTACTGCGTTCGTTCTTGCGAAGCTTTTTGTGTTCACCAAGAGCACGCAGTCCACGGCGAAGTCGGTGTTTTTCTTTACGCTAGTCAATCTCGTTGCCGTGCTGCAAACATGGGGCGTTAGTGTTGGACTCGCGTACTACGTCTTTCCATGGATCGGAATTACATGGCAAGCAAGGGCGATTGCCCATCTAGTTGGCGTTGCGGTCCCAGTATTTACCAGCTATATCGGGCATAAGAAGTGGAGTTTCAAGCACTAAATTGAATTTCCATTTATCCCGGTAGTGCTTTGCTCGCTACCGGGATAAGAACACCTATCCCTTGTCACGCTCGCTCGTAACTCTGGGTACCTATCTCGAAGGGCTGGCGATCCAGTTCCTTCGACGGAACTCGCATATGGATCAGGGCCAACCTTAGTTATGTCTGAGAACAATATCGGGTCTCAAGAGACAGTCAAACAAGACAGTGCTTCGCAAGCCGATTGGCTACAACCTGTCGCGGTTGCGATAGCTGCCTTGCTGATCATGTTCGCAAGAGCCCCGGATCGTCTGACGCATGGCTTCCTATGGGGCGAAGACGGCAAGATATTCCTTTCTCAGGCGTATGAAAATGGGGTCGCCTCCATCTTCATCCCATATGCGCAGTATTTCCATTTCCTGCCCCGGACTGTTGCGGTCACGTACTCGTACATAGGCCACATTGACCGCGCGCCTCGCCCCTTTGTGTGGATCTGCGCATTAATTCAATGCATGGCATGCGTCTATCTGTTCACACGTGCGCGCCGATCATTGCCGCCATCCATTGCGTGGGCCTTTGGATTGGCTCCCGTTTTGATACCGCAGAGTGGCGAAGTTTTATTGAATATCACGAATATTCAGTGGATCGTCGCACCATGCCTGCTCGTACTGCTATGGGAGGAATTCTGCTTTCGTCCAAATGATCGAAGGGAGACTTCATCTGAACTGTTACGAGTAGCTACAATCGTGGCAACGACTCTGACCGGTCCATTCGGATTGCTCTTCCTACCGATCGTGGTTATCGGCCTCATACTGACTCGACAGATCCATCGATCTCCTCGCGCGTGCGCAGCGATCGCTGCCTACATCGTATCCGCTACCGTGCAACTTGCTGCAATCCTTGCGTACCAGCACACCCAGCCGAAGTCCGTATTGGATGAATCTGCGCGGGTCGGCTACTTGCATTTCCCATGGCCGAACCAGCTTTTGCGGCATATGGCACTCGAATTTCTCATGCCACAATCATGGATCGCCCACATGGGCACTCAATGGCCATACTTCGCATCCGCATGCGCTCTTGCTGTAATCGTGTGTCTGGTGTTATCAGGCAAGGAACATCGGTCGGGCGCAGTAGTCATGGTTGCGATCGGCATCTTCCTTTGGATGGTCGCGATGGTGCGAACGGGTGTACCACAAATCGACCAGAGGTGGGATGCTGCAGGAGGCAGATACTTCATCATCCCGTTCGTTTTGTTCGCCTGGGCGCTTTTGCTCTCGTTGGCCACGACCCCTTTTCGCATGATCCGGGTCCTGTCCGGCGCCCTCCTAGCCTGCATGCTGTGGAACAGTGCTGCGGAGTTCTACAGTCCAGTCTACCTGCACGCCGGATCGGTTTATCGGTCCGAGTCGGGTGTTTTGCGGATGTCCATCGCGCCATCGTCCGAATGGTTTATTGACGTAAAACCATCGTGGCTCAGCGAGTGACGTAAGACTCAAGCGCTAGCAGCGCGCACCTATCTGCCCGCTTCCAGATCGCCATATGGTAGGGGCGCCGTCGTCCTTTGCTGAATAAAACTGCGAAAACGGCGCGCGAGGCTTTTCGGCTTCGTTTTAGCCCTTCAGAAAGATGTCACACAACACAACTCTAAGCGCTTGAGCGTCGCCGGCTCGATTGCAGCTAATACGCGCACCTCAAATTCCGGGGTTCGAGTGTCACGGTATACCATCAAGGCCAACGGCTGTTGACCACCCGAGCATTTTGACGGATTCGCGACCAAGTCGTCGTAGTGACGAAAACCGAGAGATGCCACGAATCCTTGCGCTCCGCAAAGAACGGAAACTCGCTACTCCAGTCTTCCCCATAGACGACGATCGGTTTCGATGGCTCAGTGTCGTCACGTACGAAATGTGCGGCGCCCCATATCGGATAGTCCGGACAATAGACGGTCTTGAGTAACCTGAATGAAGTTCCATCGCCGCGTCATGTAGAGCGCGACGCATTTCAACTCAGGTACCCGCCCAACTGCACTGACATCCTAATTATTAGGTCAGAATGTGAATTGCACGTGTCGCGTCCCTTCCTGGGTACGTTCAGCCTAGGCTCCTCAGAGGGCGGATCCAAATGCTGTATCATCGGTTACGTCTTTCCACATATGCTGAGGGAACAGATGGATCGCGCATGCTTTTACGAGAAGCTAGCAGCTGTATCACACAATCCTCATGAAGTGTTCAGTGAGCTTCGGCGTCTGCCTATCGATGCCGTGGCTGACATATTGAACCATATCCCCCCGGAATATGAGTCACTGCGCCGAATCCTTCCCGCAATGGCATCCGACGATGTGCAAATCAGCTGGACGGGCTCTTCCGGTTATCCACTGCTGATGCAGAGCTGTGCTTTCGTTCGAGCCTTAGAGGGTGGCTATCGGCGTTTCACCGAGAGAGGGCTTGACGGGCTTCGGATCCTAGACTACGGCTGCGGTTGGGGTCGTCTGATCCGGCTGATGTACAAATTTACTGACCCCTCAAACATTTATGGCTGTGATCCTTGGGATCGGTCAATTGAACTCTGCCGTGAATGCAATCTACCCGGGACATTCGCTATTTCGGATTATTTGCCGACAAAGCTTCCATTCGCTGACATCAAGTTTAACCTGATCTATTCGTTTTCAGTATTCACGCATCTTTCGGAACGTGCTTCGCAAGCCGCCTTGCGCGCGTGCCGCCAGGCGATAAGGGACGACGGGCTTTTGGCGATTACCGTGCGTCCATTTTCCTATTGGGATTACCATGACGAAGCGCAAAATAAGGTCGATCGGGAAGCGATGAAATCTGAGCATCGCCTTCATGGATTCGCCTTCACACCTCACAACCGCGCCCCGATCGACGGAGATATTACCTACGGTGACGCATCCATCTCCTTACCATATATGCAAGAAAACTGGCCCGAGTGGGAAGTTCTAGGAACAGATGTCTTTCTTCAGGACCCGTTCCAGACTCTAGTATTTTTACGCCCGCGGTAGCCCGTCGCCAAAGTATTCACGGAGCGGTAAATAGGAAGGAATGCGCAGGCCGATTAATTGCCTTGTGATTACAGTCAATCATCGCGTTCGCTCAGCCTGCCTACCTTTCCGAGCGCTCCAGTTAAAAAGTCGTACTCCACGGTCAGTTGGCCAGTCTTCACGTGCCGTGCGTTCAGTTCGGCCAGCAGTACCGCTTCTGCTGGGTGCGGATGTCGCGAACACGCCAGGCTCGCGCTCCTGCAATTGCCGCTTCCACTCTGGATCTGCTTCCGGATGAACATCGAACTGCTGAGCCAGTTCGGCCAGTATGCGTGCGCCTCGGACAGAGGCGAATGGCACCTTCGCCTTGGACGCCGCCGAGGGAGTGCTCGGGTTCTTGTCATGTCTGGCTTCCTTTGTCGGCGTTATGCCGTGTTCAGAGCCCAGTCGCTCGACTTATACCGCTATCCAAATTCCCAGCGCCACCTCCACTAGAATGAGACTTGACCCAACGATGCACTATCCGCAAAGACGGATTCTCCACAAAATGCCACGAGAGCATGGCAATCGTCAGTGTGATCGGCATAGTGACTAGCAAACTCACTAGGCTATCGATATGCTGCACATACGTAGCGAACGTTTGTTGAACCACAAATCCCCAAAGATAGATTCCATAGGAATAATCACCTGGAAGCTTGATGCGTCTTAAGCTTTCAAGCGACGACACCGTAATTACAAAATATAAGTATGCAATGATGAACGTCGCAACATTAATCGACGTGTGTCTCGTGAAAATATACAGAATCCACAAGATCAGCGAAATACGGACGTCAATAATAACGTGATCGCGAAACGAATAGAGCATTACTCCAGTCAGAAAACACAAAAACGGAAAAAAGAGTAGTAAGTCATTTTGAGGATAAAATCCCCAAAATAGTACGCATCCGGGTGGGTGTACATAAAATACCACCATCCGAGGCCCACTAAGCCTGCAGCGAGGGTGCCAACCCGAGTGCGGAGAAGGCCCAGTAATCCGATGCACATTACTAGAAAATAGCACTTCAATTCCATCGGAAGCGTCCAGACGGGAGCATCCACATTCATTTTCAAATTGACTGTGGTAAAAACTCCCGGGAGGTACGTACCAACCCCGGTTACCAAAGTCGCTGTCTTATACCACCACTTGTATATCTGGGGATTCAAAAAATATGTGCGCGCCGTCTCTATTGAAACCAGCGGGCCAACGATGAAAGTGATTGCAGTAACGGCCACGACCAAAGCCGGAAAGATGCGTGCAACTCTCAACGCAGCGAAATTGATAATTGATCGCTGCCTCTGATAACTCATCGAAACGAGGATACCGCTTATCATGAAGAACGCATATACGGCAATACTGCCCGCGTAGTCGAAGCCGGTGGTCAAGCGCACCAAGTCTTCGTTACCGCCCCAATGATAAACAGGACCGGCGTGGCCATACATCACCAATAACGCCGCAATCAAACGTACCAAATCAAAATTGTTGTTGCCCCGGGCGAGCATCCCAGAAAGTCGCATGTCGATTTCTTGCTTGCTGAATTTGGGAAGTGTAACCGAGATGCGCGTTATCTCCGATGCGGATAAGCAACGCAACACCGAGTCGGGACTCGGAAAATCAAAAAAAGAAAAGAGACCAGGTCGTGGACAGTCTATGGATCATGACCCTCGAGATCTCGATGACCCACCGCTGCACCGCGCCGGTCATATCTTGGAGCGGTTCGTATCAGCGAAAGAATCTGTAAGATATGATCGACGCTCAAGAGACGGGGGCAGGGTCTATCGTGAAGGATACTAAAATCTCGATCGCCAAAGGGATCGGCATGCTGCTGGTTGTGGCAGGACACTGCCGAGGCGCAGTCACCTTTGATCCTTTCCTGCCATATACCTTTCACATTCCGCTGTTTTTCTTCATTACGGGCTATCTGACAAGGGACGATCACATGCGCTCCCCCGGGGATTTCGTACTCCGACGCGTCAGATCGATTCTCGTCCCCTATGTCACCTATTTCATTGGATTCGGCATCGTCTCGTCGTTGCTGCTGGCCGTTCTAGGCATCAGAAACGATCCCCTTCCGTGGTACACGCGTCAGGGACTGGTGAACGCTGTCCTTCTGGGACAGCCGGGCCACCTATTCGTGGCTGGATGGTTCCTGTTATCGCTTTTTTTAGCGATCGCTATGTTTTGCGCCTGCGCGAAAATCGCCGAAAAAATGGGATTATCCGATTGGACTGCTGTAACGATTCTACTCCCCATGACCATGCTTTGTATATGGTATGGACAGATGAACGGAAAATATAAAGGCTACGAAATAATCAATCTTCTTTTAGCGAGAAACGTGGTAGGAACATTTTTCGTATATTGCGGGTATGCAGCAAGAAATTCTCGCATTAAGATATACGGGCATCGTTCGGCTATTCTAGCCGGCCTCTTCCTATTTCAATTTTCAATGACCCGCACATTCCCAGAAAAGATCGGGTTCAATATAGAACTGAACTCTTACAACAGCGTCTGGATGCCATTCCTTACGTCCTTTTGCGGTATCGCGTTCGTATTTACCTTGTCATCAATGCTCGAAAGTGTCAGCAAGAAGGACTGGCTGGTACGGATTGGTGACAATAGCCTACATGTTATGGCTATGCATGTCGCAGTATTTCAGCTTATTAACATAATTCTATGCCTCTGGTATGGATATTCGTTCGACGCCATTTCGAATGACCAGGCCCTCGTCATAAACTGGCCGATGACATGGCCAGCTTATGTTTTTCTGGGCCTGTCGATTCCAGTTTTAATAATCGAGATTTATAGGCGTTTTGCCAGCGCAATGTTTCCGTCCAGAAGATCAAAGGTATCCACCGGGTGAGGGCAATCGATCATGCTCACGCGTCTCCTCCCTAAATACTTCGGGGTCACGGGCAGGTTGGAGTACCAGTCTCCCTTCAAGAGGAAAGCCATGCTAATCAGAATCGCTTCACTACTTACTTAGCGGGCCCTGAACAATTCGCCTTGACCGCGGACGTCACACCATTACGTCGGCGGTCATGCTGAAGTTAAGCAAAGTGGCAAGCATGAAGGTACGAGTTCTCAAGTTTGAAGTGCAACACCCCGACTCGTATAAGGTGTTGCCATGGAAAAGCGATACCAACAACTCCAGCCTGAAGAGCGGCTGACGATTGCCAGCCAGCGTCTGCAGGATTCAAGCATACAGGCCATGGCCCGTATGCTTGGGCGCTAACCTGCAACGGTGAGCCGCGAACTGGCTCGCAACTGCGGGCCTGACCTCTATGCTTCGGTGCCGGCCTAGGCGCTAAGCGTGGCGCAGTCCTCACGCTGCCGGACTGGAAATGGTCGCCTCAGCAGATATCGGGTACGCTCAAACGTATGTACCCGAATGATTCGTCCCAGCGGGTCTCGCACGAGACTATCTACACGGCAATCTACGCCCACCCGTATGGGGAATTGCGTCGCCAGCTCATCGCCTGTCTGCGCCACCATCGCAGCGATCGCATGCCACGAACCCGAGGCAAAGACCGGCGCGGCCAGATCCCCGATATGGTCGGCATTCACGTGCGGCCGCCCGAGGTGGACGACCGCGTAATGCCGGGCCACTGGGAAGGCGACTTCATCCAGGGCGCAAACAATGCCTCCTCCGTGGGCGTGCTGGTCGAACGCTCCAACCGCCTTGTGCTGCTTGCCCGGATTCCCGAACTGTTCATATTACTTCTTCTGCTCACTGCACATATCGGTAAAGTCTTGATTCCAGCCGGTAATCAGACGGAAGCAGCGAAGATGACTGAAAGCCCGTGTCACGGACCTTATCAAGTTATCGGTGAGAGCCGCGTGCCAATAGCAATACGAGGTATATCAATCAAGATTCTTTGCGGGACGTACCGCCGCGGTCGAACGCATTTGCGATGGATGTTGCCACAACAATCGATGGTCGGCATGAACCAGATCGAACCTCTCCCCTACGATCATCCATACGGCAACGATCGCCCACAGTGCACTAAAGACCAACGGCACAAAATGGAGATGATCAACTCTCAGGATGGGATCCACGATCCAGATTGCAACGAAGTAGACCATATAGACAACATACAGGGCGATAGGCCAGTTTGACGGTCGGTCAGCGAGATACATCGCACCAGCTACCGCCAGAAGAATCACCGAGCCATAAGCCATATGATGGACGATGGCCGGTTGGATTATGAGGATAGTCATTGCGAAAATGCCGAGAAAGCCACAGCCGATTAGTCGCACCACCATTGGATCGGACTTCGTTCTGATCGACGTCACGAGAGCCATCAGCACGCCCAACATTGGAATGCCTATAGTTCGAACGATAACCAGAAAATCGTTGGCGCGCTGATTACCTGCCCACCCAGCCGTGCGATTGTCGACGGGTCTGTAATATTCGACATTGCCCGGAAGATCGCCGAGAGTATGAAAAGACATCCTCTTCTTCTCCAGCCATCCGCGCCAACCTATAGATCGCAACGTTTCGATCATGCTCTTAAGAACGGACCTCGAACGATGGTCGAATCCTGTGTCGTTCGCCAATTGATACCGCGTCAGAGCGTTTCCGTGCGGCTGCACGAACATTGTCCATACCTGCCATGGGGTCATAGCTATCAGAGCCACGCCGGTACCAGCGGCGAGGATTCTCCAATCGCGAAGCCGAAGAACCGGGAGAAAAACGATCAGAAAGGCGAGCGCCGCTATTGCATTGCCTGAATGCGCAAGGTACGAAAATGCGAGCGACGACGGAATCAGAGAAAGATTGACACGGGCTTTCTTGGCGTCGTCCGGGACCGATAACATCAGCCCTACTGCTAGGAGGATATAGCCGCCGCCAATAATCTTGCCCCACGCATACACAGTATTGAACAGAGCGAACGGAGAAAGCAGCACGAGCCCGACGAAGAACGGGAGGCGGCGCACCGCGATCTTCGTGGCGAACCACGCGACAATGGGTACCCACATCGCGAGGATCGCGATTGCCACGATGGCGTCCGCGTTATAAACAAAGTCACTACCGACAAGTTCAGCGATTGGTTCAATGAACAGGGTCTGCGGAATGATTAGGAGGACGGTCAACAACGGTGTCCGGTCATCCAGATACCATGGCTCGGCCAACATCGGCCCATAGCTATGCGCAAGCGCCTGAGCAAAGATAATTGGATTCTCGTTGTCAGTTGACCAGCTCAACGGCGCAAACATTGAGTTAGGAGCCCACCTGCCACCGCCGTTGTCCATCGCCAAAACGAGCGACGTCAGGCACATCGCCGCCGATAGCCACAGCAGCAGCGAAACACGATGTTTTCTCCACACGTCACTTAGATCAGCACCAGCAAAACCCCATGCGCAAAGCCAAATTGAGGCGCCAACTATCGCCACACTTGTTACGCGGGCCAGGACCGGATTGATAGCGGCCGCGGTAAAAACAATCATACCTACGAACCCGATGCCGATCATGCCGGATCCGAATGCGTCAATTCCCTCGCAGATCCTCGAGGTAATGATGTGAGAAGCGAGGAAGATCGAAAAAAAGACGAGCATGGTGGCAAATACAAGTATTTGCTTGACGCCGAATCCATTGTTTGCGAAAAAAACGGCGCGCGATACCTCGAAGGGCGTTGCAACGCTCAAATAGGAATCCGGCGTTGCGGCGTTCGACACCCCGACTAGAGTCACGTTCGAAGGACAAAAGTCGTCAGGCAATTTCGCATACGCGATGCTCCATTCGTTGAAGGTCTGAAGGCTGCCAACGAGGAATTTCCTGCCTGTCGATTGGCACAGGAGAAAGAGTTCGTCGGATCCCGGATATCCGTGATTCCCGCCCCGTGCGAATGGAACAGCAATGTAAGTCGGCGCCCGGAAAGGAGGGCTCTCGATCGTACCCTTAAGGGCGCCATTTGGCGTCCACGTTCTCCACATTACGAAATCGGCAGACTTCGACATGGAGTCGGGCACCTGAAGCGGTGACGGGACATCTTTCAAGGGTGGAAACTGCCCGTTTTGAGTCCATCCGTTGGGACCAACAAGTGGGCGTGGATCGGTTACCTTGCCGAGCCCCAGTGATGCCCCAAGTATCGGTACTACGAGTAGGATGAGGATCCAGTATTTTGACGCCTTGCTCAGCATGATCGCGCTTAAATGTCAGGTCGCGCCGATCATACCATCCTGAAGTCACGGGATTCGATTGATGGAAAAGTACTTGTTCCCCGCACCAGTTGTAATAGTTCTCGACGAACCGATGTTCTGATAGGCTGCACAACGAGTGTCTGACCGCTTGCAACGGGGCATGAGGACCACGAACGAAACCACTACTGGCGCCGCGGACGCATCCAACGACTCGCCCAGTCGACCAATCAGCAACGGCCGCCGCATTCCGGTCGTAACGGCTCCACCACAACCGTCCTTTGGCAGCTTGGGTTTAAACAGCAGTTGATGCGCGTTGAGCTCAGAGCGCTTGGAGGCGCAATTGGTCAGCAACGACCCATGGCAGCAAACCATTCAGTTCTGCGGCACCGCCAAGTGTCTAGATCGCGGTGCCCCGTTCGCCACCATAATGAGAATGAGTGTTGGAAGTTCTTTCGGCCGAGAGCAACAGCACGTAACGTTCGCTCCGAGGCGTTATTGTCGATCTTGACGTGGCCATTGTCGACATACCGTGACAGCGCTGTCCACTGATCCAATGCGTGCTTGATGACCTTCGCGATCTCACCGTTCTGCGCGTCGAGCGCAGCCAAACGTCGAAGGCATCCGGTAGCTGCCCCCTACTCTTTTCCGGGACGCGTCACCGCTCATCGGGCGGTTACCGCTAATCGCCGCCTCAATTGAGTTTAGCTCGCCAATCTTGCGCAACGCCTCGAGGAGTCCGACAGGTGTATCAGCAGATACTTCAGGTTGATCTAACCACGCAGCGGTTGCCGGAAGAAATCTCCCTCCGTCACCGCCGTCCCTGGGTAAGCGTTGCCCCAGCACCGTCTAGACCAATGTTGCCAAAGTGGACACAGTAGGCCCCACCAAACGAGTGGTGGAGACTACTTTGTCACCTGAGATAGCAACAGCAGCGAGACGGACGCGTAAAGGTACTCCCAACCACCCCATCGAGTTTCGGCGTGAACTCGCGAAGCTGGCATGTGAACCGGGTGTCTCGGTCGCACGACTGGCTTTGGAACACGGGCTCAATACGAATCTTTTGTTCAAATGGCGCCGAGCCTATCAAGCCGGGCAGTATGAGCCGCCGACACTGCTGCCCGTAGAAGTGGTGCACGAGGAGCGCACAATTGAGAACGCGGCTGTATTGCCGGCTCAGTCGCAGAGCAAGGCCCATCCAGTCGTCGCTGGTGTGATTGAGGTAAGCGTAGGCGTCGCACGCGTGCGTATCGAGGGCACGCCCGACCCGGCCACGCTGCGTGTTGTGTTGCGTACGTTGCGTGCCGCTGCGGAGGCTGAAACGTGATTGGTCTTCCTGTCGGCACGCGTGTCTGGCTGGCTGCCGGCGTGACCGACATGCGGGCAGGATTCAACAGCCTCGCGGCCAAGGTGCAAACCGTGCTCGAACGGGATCCGTTCTGCGGGCACGTCTTCGTATTTCGTGGCAGACGCGGCGACCTGCTCAAAGTGCTGTGGTGGAGCGGCGATGGCATGTGCCTGCTGATGAAGCGACTCGAGAAGGGGCGCTTCGTCTGGCCACAAGCCGACGGTGGCGTTATTTGCCTGAGCCCTGCGCAACTATCAATGCTGCTGGAAGGCATCGACTGGCGGCAACCGACGAGAACGGCACGACCGACGTCGGCGTTGTAAACGTCGCTGCTCGCGCGTAAACTGCCTGCATGACGCGCGCGAATCCGCTTCCCGACGATGTCGAAACGCTGAAGGCCATGCTGCTCAGCCAGGAGGCGGCACTTCGCGAGCGCTACGCGCAAGTGCTCAAACTACAGGAAATGGTCGACTCGCAACAAGCCGCGCTGGCTTCGCGCGCAGCGGAAGTCGAACACCTGAAGCTGCTCATTGCCAAGCTGCGCCGTATGCAGTTCGGCCGCAAGTCGGAGAAGCTGGACCGCCAGATCGAGCAACTTGAGTTGCGTCTCGAAGAGCTTGAGACTGACGAAGGCGCGGCACCGGTGGAAATCCCGAAGACGCCTCGCACGGCCGTGGAACAGGCACCGCGCAAGCCACTGCCCGAACATCTGCCGCGTGAGATCCAGACACACTTGCCCGAATTCGCCGGAAAGTGCACGCAGTGTGGTGGCCTGATGAAGTCGCTGGGCGAAGACGTCGCTGAACAACTTGAGTACGTACCGGCAAGCTTCCGGGTCATCCGTCATGTGCGCCCGAAGTTTGCCTGCGTGTGTTGCGACCACATCTCTCAGGCACCTGCACCGAGCCGTCCCATCGAGCGTGGTCTCGCTGGCCCAGGGCTGCTGGCACACGTGCTGGTCTCGAAGTTTGCAGACCACTTGCCGCTTTACCGGCAGTCGATCATCTACGCGCGGGAAGGCGTCGAGCTTGATCGCTCGCTGCTTGCCAAGTGGGTCGGGCACGCGGCGACGCTGCTGCAGCCACTCGTTGAAACACTACGTCGTCACGTGATGTCGGCGACGAAACTGCACGCGGACGACACGCCGGTTCCCGTGCTTGCACCAGGCAATGGCAAGACGAAGACCGGTCGCTTGTGGGTGTACGTGCGTGATGATCGTGCATCGGCCGACATGACGCCGCCGGCAGTCTGGTTTGCCTACACGCCGGATCGAAAGGGCATCCATCCGCAACAGCATCTCGATGCATTCAACGGTACGCTGCAAGCCGACGCGTACGGTGGATACCAGGCTATCTACGAAACCGGGCGAGTTACAGAGGCAGCTTGCTGGGCGCATGCCCGACGACAGTTCTATGAGTTGCACGTAGCGCGCCCCAATGCGTTGAACACCGAAGCGCTCGAGCGTATCGGCGCGCTATACAGGATTGAGGAAACGATCCGGGGCAAACCGCCCGATGAGCGCCGGGCGTATCGCCAGGAACATGCGCGGCCGCTACTCGATCGCTTCCATGCATGGCTCACCATGACACTGGAAACGCTCTCGCGCAAATCGGATACGAGCCAGGCGATCCTCTATGCGATGAATCGGTGGGAAGCGCTCACACGCTATTGCGATGATGGCCAACTCGAGATTGACAATCTGCCAGTCGAGCGCGCGCTACGCGGAGTGGCCATCGGTAGGCGCAATTACCTGTTTGCCGGTGCCGATTCCGGGGGTGAGCGCGCCGCTGCCATCTACAGCCTCGTTGGCACCGCAAAACTCAACGGCATCGATCCTGAGGCCTATCTGCGCTACGTGCTCACGCGCATCGCCGACCACGCGATTAACCGCATCGACGAACTCACACCGTGGGCCGTCGCCGATCAGCTCCGCCGCCCAGCCTGACAATCACGCTCTCCAGTCAAGACGTTGCTGCTGCCACGCTTAC
>NZ_FNDI01000084.1:0-1177 GCF_900100565.1 Paraburkholderia steynii
GTGATGTTCATCGACCTCATCGATTCGACAGCGCTAGCGGAACGATTCGATCCAGAGGATATGCGACGTCTGCTAGGGGTCTACCATCAAGCTTGCGCACGCGCGATCGAAGCGCATGAAGGCCATATCGCGCTTTATATCGGCGATGGCCTGCTCGTCTATTTCGGCTATCCGAATGCGCACGAAGACGATGCCATACGTGCAGTACTCGCCGCCCTTGCCGCCATAGCTGCGCTTCGCGAGGCCAACGAACTCATCGAAACGGAGTACGGCGTGCGCCTGCAGGCGCGAATCGGGATCGAAACGGGACTTGTCGTAGCCGGCGCGATTGGCGCTGGATCTTCGCTGGATCACCGTGCGATCGTCGGAGAGGCACCAATCATTGCCGCAAGACTGCAGTCGCTCGCTCCTCCCGACGCGATAGTCGTGGGACCGGCCGCCCAACACCTGATCCAGGGATCGTTCAAGCTTGAAGACCTTGGCTGGCGCGAACTGAAAGGGGTCACTGGTCCGGTCCGGGTTCAACGCGTGCTGGCGCAAGCGGATACGATCGGCCGCTTCGAAATCAGGGTGGTCCAAGGGATCACGCCACTCATCGGCCGGGCTGCAGAACTCGAGATGCTCCGGCGGCACTGGAGGCAGAGTGTCGATGGGGAAATGCACTGCGTGCTGTTGACAGGCGAGCCGGGGATCGGAAAATCTCGCGTGCTGCGGGCGCTCTGCGACGGCATTAGTGACGATACACATGTGGTCGTTTCGCTTCACTGTTCCGCGTACTATCGCAACAGCCCTTTTTGGCCGGTACAACACTGGCTACAGCGCACTTTCGGCGTCGGCCCCGACGCTTCGGATGCGTCGGATATGGAGCGGCTAGAGGCTGGGATCGCGAGACTCGGAGTCGATGCCGACGAGACGCTACTGGTTCTTACAAATTTGCTCGGGATTCCGACAGGAGCGCGCCATCCGACAGTTGAGACATCTTCGTCTTCCTTCAAGCGCCGGACGCTGGACGTGCTGGTGGCGATACTCGAAACGTCGACACGCGTTCAGCCGGTACTTTTCGTTGTCGAAGACGCGCACTGGATCGATCCATCATCACTCGAGTTTGTCCGGCTCGTGGTTGAGCGACTGGTGTCCTCCCGGCTGCTGGTACTTGTCACGGCGCGGCCTGAGTTTG